>DATNQT010000528.1:0-8901 GCA_036703885.1 Candidatus Sericytochromatia bacterium | reverse complement strand
TAGCGCTGGTTGCACTCCCACGCTACAGGGTGAGTCAGGGCCCAAGCTTTTTTCCTGATTTCTTTGCCGAACCCCTTTAAAGATTCTTTCTGAATCTCATTAATGCTTCTAGCGGCATCCACCACGGCATCCACATCACCGCCAGCAACTGCAAAATCATCAATACCTTTTTCAGGGCCGGGAAGCTGTGCAATTTTTGCGATCGCATTCTTGAACTGTTTTGCCGTGGTGCAGGCCGCCTTGAATTCTCCGCTCCGGGAATAATCCCCGGCGCGGAAGTCGAAAAGAATTGTGATTACCCGTTCCGCTGTGTCAAGCGCTTGCAGCACTTTACACAATTCCCGCGCGATCGCTTTCCGGTACGTTGTCCCGTCGGGTTGGGTAATCTCTTCCCCGTACTCAGTGACTCGGTATCCGGTGGTAATGCCCGGTAATCCGATCGCCACTATGTTCCGACTGATTAAGCAGCAAGCCTTCTTCTCCCCCTCGGTGATGGTAACGGGGCATTTTGTGGCAACCACCCAATCCCAAAATTCCAGTGCTTCCCCGCCAATCCCGACTACTGGGAACTCCGGCATCGGTAAATTATGCTTGGCCGCTATTTCCCGCCAGACGGCGACAGTGACTTTTGGGCAAAATACTTCCAGGGGTTTGCCTGTTGCCTGGTAATATCTGCGGGGCTGTCCCTCGTCATCCAGCGCGATCGGCGCACCTGCGAGTTGTCGAAAGCGACCATTGCTGCATATCCAGCCTGCTGCTGGCTGACCCTCCGGTCGGAAAACGCCTTTTGATTTAATGCCGCCGTTTATAGCGTCCTTTGATGCTCCACACAGATCGGAGAGGAGCCAGAATTTACCCTTGTAAAAATATCCTGCGTCGCCAGTACACCGGGCAAGATTTCGATCTGCTTCTACGCTGCTGCCGCTATTTGTTGTTTTGTCGCTATCCCGAAAAAGCTCGTCATAGACAGGGATTCCGCTTGCCGGCTCAAAGTTGAGGGTATGAATTTCAGGGCGGACGCCGGACTTGACTACGCAGTCTTGGTAGGCAAGGTTTTCTATATATTGTATAGTAAACTCTTGACCAACTTGAGAGGAATTGTATAAACTAGAATCTGTTTGGGTCATTGTAGGATGTGGCCCAGACATCCTTATTAAAAAATAGTCAAAGTTTTCTTGAGAAGTTCAAAAAAACCTTATAGACTGAACGTGTATTTAATTGTGTTGGGCTCTGGAATCCGCAAGGATATTCTGGGCTCTTTTTTTTGTATTTAATTGTGTTGGTTCCAGAGCTTCAACATAGAAATAAGCCTAAACCAAAACTCCCTCCTGTGGGGAGTTCCGTTAGGATTTGAAGTTTTGTTAAGAAAATGAGCGAGCGGGGGCGTAAGTAGAATTACTTTGTCCTTTCAGTAAAACGCCGTTATTCCATCCCCAGCACCCATTTTTATAGGCTACTGTTGCCTTTTTGGTGCACAGGCTGGCACTCGCGGTGGCAAACATCTCGAACTGCCCCTGAACAGCTTTATTTCTGGGAGCCTTGGATACGGTCAAAAGCAGCCACTTTAATGCTAAGGGAGTAAAAAACGGAAGGCGACACGTCAACTTTTGAATGCGTTTCTCCTCTGCTGGCGTGAGTTCGCCGTTCCAAGCCTTAGCCTTCAGCTTGAGAGCCTTCTGGGCTAATTGAGCGGGGACTTCGACGTAACCGAAAGATGCCTGGATATGCGGGTTAGTTGCTTCCATAACCAGAGCCTTAAAAAGAAATTGGCTGCAGAATTCATCAGGTATTTCCCCTCCGTACTGGATCATGTCCTCCAACATCAAAGGCGCGACTAGCTGGCAAAGCCCCCACAACGCCTCCCAGTAAGAAACTTCCAGCCAAACTAGATCGTAAAAATCCTGAGATATCTGCCCCTCTTTAAGCTCAGGGTAGATAGGATCGTCAACTCCCTCAAAGCGAGCTTTCCAGCAGAGGGCGATGCAGTTTTGTTTGAGGCTGAGTTCGGCAAAGGCTTTGCGCTGGTCGTCGGTGAATAATTTTTCTTGTAGGCACCGCCTGCACGGATACTGGGCGATCGTGAGTATCGCTTGTTGGATTGGTGGCAGCCCGTCGGGTATCTCTCGGTGTTTGAGCATAAATTTTAGTTTTAGATTCCTTGTTTTCCCTAACCGCTCTCTACTACATCGACCTTAAGGGCGACGAGTGAGTTTTTGGGGGGAAACGCAGACTAGGAAAGGGTTCCAGAAAAAGCAATTTTCCCGCCAAAACAGAGCGATTTTCACTCCTCAACTAAGCGTCTATATTCAGCCTCGGCAGCTTTATATTTTGGGCTGCCACCCTTGCTGACTCCCCACACTTCGAGGATTATCTTGGCTTTGCCCCAGCCCTTTGCTTTCAATTGCAACGCTCGCTCAGCCCGTTCTGTTTCGGCGTTCTGGGCGTCGTTCTGTTCAGGTTCAGCTAGTTGATTTTGGGCGATCGGTTCTGATTTTTCTTCCCCGTCATAAGTCAGTGCTAGAGAGCGTTCTAAGTGTTCGCGAGGGTTCAAAATTTGTTCTGCTTCCTGTTGCCGTTGCTGCTGGCTTACATAAGCGCTGACGGCAATTTCGTCCACCACGTCCGCAGTAAGTGCGCGAGTTTTAATTTCCTCAATCTCGTTTTCCTCTGCCAGCCGTCGGGCGATGTTGCCTGCCGTTACCGCGCAAGCCACAGCAGCGCACAAACTCGCGCCCTGTACGCCTTTATGCCAGCCTACCTTTTTGTCCAGCCCCACCAAAGGAACCAACCACAGCGTCAAGGATGCGCTCGACAAAACTATCAGCTTTAAGAGCATAAAAACACCCCCAAACCAATAATTAAAAAAGCTAGAACGCTTACCAGCACTGCCTGCAACTGTTGAATTGATATCTTTAAAAATTGGCTTAAAGAGTAGTCCAGGAGCCACGCCGCTGTCCAGATAATTCCGAGTGCTGCCAGCAAAAAGGCGATCGCTTTAAAGGCCATCGGATGCAAACTCGCTATCCATCCCAGAAAGGAGGAAGCGATGCACCCAGCGACAAAATAGTTTGCCAGATACATCGCTCGCATTAAGGTTGACCCCACTTTTCAATTTCTTCGAGCGCGGTTAGGAGTAGAAAAAGTTGGTGAGCGAGGTGGGTGGCTAATAAACAACAACCAAAATTGATTCTGGTTTCCATTAGTTTGCCCCTCCCGTGAGTTTTGCCTTGATTGCATCAATCCGAGTCCTGGCGTCGGAGTCTGCTTTGTCAATGCCAAGTCCTAGGCGCGCATAACCGGGGCGCATCCCGTGCAATTTTTTAGCCAACCCAGCATCGGAACGCTTCTTGCCCAGCTCATTTTCTGCGACCGCACCCTCATATTTGCGGTGTTCCTTGTGAACTGTTTTGTCGGCCACTTCAATCTTTGTCAGAGATTTGTAAGCGCGTTTAGACTGCCGAGCGCCGTCGGTTTTCTCCTTTGCCACTTCCTTCAGCTTGTCGGCTTGCTCGCGGTCGAAGTAGCGCGGGTCAGGCACGACAGGAACCGATCGGATACTTGAAAAATTACCAGGGTTAAGTGGCGTTATAACGCTTGTGTCAGTGCTTGCCAGCACTTTTAATTTATCAATTACATGGCTGCCGTCGTTGCTAGCTGAAATTTTGCCAGCAGCAGGTTGACCGCCACCAAAAAGTCGGAGTTGTAGACTCATTATTTTGTCCCTACTTGAATTGTGATTTTGACTTGCGGGAACAAATTAAGCGGATTGATGCGAGGCCACAGGTTCAGTAGCAAAATTACAAGTCCCGCCGTGGCTGCTGAAACTGCCAATAGCTGTGACAAATTGACCCATTCCAATAAATTGATTGAGTGAGTTTGCTCACTATTGCCGGGCGCTACTATGTCATTGATGATTTTAGATTTTGGCTCAAACTCTAGACCGTGCGAGGTTAGCAGCGCTTCCCAAGTTTTAGTCGCGGAGAGTTTTCC
This sequence comes from Candidatus Sericytochromatia bacterium, assembly GCA_036703885.1. Lineage (GTDB taxonomy): Bacteria > Cyanobacteriota > Cyanobacteriia > Cyanobacteriales > Coleofasciculaceae > CADCTM01. The sequence continues at coordinate 4,911 of DATNQT010000528.1, read as the reverse complement.
AAACTTGCGGGCCTCTTCATTTGAGAGGTTGCAGTCGTAAGCAAGCTGTTTCAAATGCTCGATTCGGCGACCGCCGTTGCCGAACTTGGTCGCACCAGTATTAAGAGTTGCGATCGTCCGAACAGGACGGCCGTCACCTTGTGTCATTATTTTTAGGCTCCAAACGTTGTATATGAACGGTTTGGGGAAGTCGTGACTTGTTCGGTGTTTGCTGCACCGCTCAGTCGCGCATCAATCTTCCTCATTACTTAACAATTGTGTATTCCAGCCACCTTGTCAAGAGATGGCTGGAAAGTTTTGTGCTTAAAACTCTGGCAATACTACATCCTGAGTTTTAGTAGCCCAGTAGTGCTTCATGATTGTGTCTGGAGTATTACCCGCAAGTTTGGCAACCGTCGCGATATCTAAACCCGATCGCAGCATCCGAGTAATCCAACTGTGCCGCAAATTATTGGTCGGCAAATATTCCTCGACCTTGCCCGCTGCCACCAACTTTTTGACGATCGGTTTCCAGTACCGTTCGTTAAAGTTTCTCTGGTCGATGTAATTGCCCTCTGCCGAGGCAAATATCAACCTTTGAGTCCTGGGCAAACTTTTAAGCAAATCCCCAAGTTGAGAATTTACGGGGAAACTTCGAGCCTCGTAGGTTTTGGTAGACTTCAAGATTCCTTGACTGTAAGCCTTAGACACAATGATTTCAGTGTCTTTGAGGTCATCCCAGGTTAGGGCGATTGCTTCCTCCGGTCTAAATCCAGTCAAATTTAGAAATCTTACGTACCCCAAATAGTGAGAGTGGGAGTGGGAACGCACAGAAAATTTAGAGCAAAATTCATTGCTGGCAAACGCTGCGAGAATGTGTTCGATTTCTGGTTTCTCAAAACATTTGCGACTGCGACCGTCTTTCTGGCTTTTGGGAATTTTCTTGAACAGTCGGCTGTAGAAATTCTTGGTCAGCAACTCTTCCTCGATTGCCCAGTAATTTGCAGCCCTAGAGTACAAAAGGATTTTTCGGGTAGTGCTGGCGGCGTATCGATCTAACAATTCGGTGAGCAGCAAACTTGCAGAAGTCGCGGTGAACTGCAAACTTTCAGCGCTAACCACTTTTAGAGCGCGATCGATTTCTACCCAGTCCCTTTTCTGGGTTGTAGCGGCTACCTCTCTAACCTTGGCAATTTTGTACCGCTGCCAGAGCAGTAACAAATTTAGCTCGTTGGGTTTTTCGGGAGATTGCAAGTGTTGAGAGAGCTGAGTGAGGAGACTCTGGAGTTCTGGTGTTAGGGTTTGCGGATTCATTTGTCCCCCTCGCTAGCCATAGCAAAATCTGTCAAGACTCTGAGCACTCGACCCAAATCAATAACTTGGCTGTTTATCCCAGCCAAACCCCCTTTGGGCAATTCGTCCCAGAAGCGATCGTGCAAATATTGGAGGCGGTCTAAAATTTGCTCCTGCGTTAACTCTGCTTCCCAGTAGTGGGAGCAAGCTTCGATGTTGTAGGCTGCGCGTTCAAACGTCGTCAGTTGTTCGGCTAATTGCCAAATAGTGGCGCGGACTTCCGCTAAACTTGCGCGATTGACCAAAACATAATTGGCTAAATCGCAAGCAGAATTTTGTGAGTCTGCCGAATCAGACTGTGAAAATGACATAATTGTTTTTGCTCCAAGCGTTGCTGATTAACGGTTGGGGAAGTCGTGGCTCCTCAGGAGGTCAAGACCTGAGGGGTCGCGCATATCTTTCCTTAATTACTTACGATCGCAGATTCTCAGCTATATTGCAAGCTGCAATTGTAAAGTTTTATCGCCTCAGTTTCCCAAAATCTCTAAAATGGCTTCCATGTCGGCCAAGTCAGCTTTTGATTTTTTGCGCTTGGCTTTCAACTGGTTGAGCAGGTCAGCCGCTTCTGGTAAATCTTCGCTGGCAGTGGCTGATTTTTGTTTCAGGTCGGCAAGCTCCGCTTCTACTTCTTCCCGATCGGCGCGTTCTTGCTCAAGTTGCGATCGCAATTCGCCACAAGTTTTTTTCAGCTCCGAGTTTTCTGCTCGGACTTCTGTCAAAGCTTCCTCAGTGTCGCCCAACTCTTCCCACAGTTCCTCACCCCTAGTTTTCTCTGTCTCCAGTTGCGATCGCAATTTCTGCACTTCTTTGTCTAGCTTTTTGGTAACTACGGTGCTGGATTCCAGAAGCGCGTTATAGTCGGCCCTTAATTTTTCATTTTCCGTGGCTAAGTTACTTAACTCTGTTTTTAAGTTACGCAACTCAATCTGTAACTCGCTGTCTGTAACTTCATAAGGGTTGGGTAACTCGGAGAAATTACCCAACCCTTCAGGCTTTCCCAATAGCTCACTCCGTAACGCTTCTAAGGATTCCCGCAAAGCCTGCATCTGCAATTCTAAAGCCGTTACCCTTTCAGCGGTGTGACTATCTGTAACTGCGTCTGTAAGTTGCTGGTTGTTGGCTTCTGTAACTTGAGTAACTGTGTCTGTAACTTGAGTAACTCTTGACTGTTGGGGAGTATTTAAGGCTTCTGCAATCTCCTCAAGCTTTGCCGTGCTTAACTCCGAGCTTTTACCTATATACTTTTTGTGTAACTTTCCCGCAACCTTTCTGTAACCGTACCAATAATCCCCGCCCTTCTTTGTCTCTTGCCGGACTGTGTAGGGCTTGTTTGCCCCGGTCGGCTCATATCTGAAAGAGCCGATCGACTCCAACCATGCGGAACCTTTGCAGGAATCTAGCTCGAATACCCTGCCATCTTCTGTCTCTATCAAGCCCTGCACTACCGACGCGATTGCCATAAAGTTACTCACTGGTTACTTAACTGTGTCTGTAACTAATATAAGTAACTTATAAATAACTGTCAAGGGTTACTTAAAACTATTTTTAGTTTCCCTAGAATCCCTCAAATCTCTGCGCCTATTCTCAACAAAGGGCTAGTCAGTATCAACAACGTGACTTTTTAAGTTCTCTGCGGGTTGGATTAACGGCAGTGAGGGTAATTCTAGCTCTGAATCAGAAAATGTGAGTATGCCCGCCTAGCATTAGACACCCGTTTATAGAAATGGCTAGATAGAGACATCAACCATTTATGGAAACGGCAATGATTAACGAAGTACGGGACACATTCGCCCCGGCGCAACTGGCACCCCTTCGGTAAAATTTTGGTGTCGGACGTTCCCGAAGTTTTTGCGTTAAATCCACAATTTGGGAAGAACGCCCGCCACTCAAAATTTTTGCCAGTTGCTTAGTTTTGGGTGTGATTTTTTGAAAACGCATAGTATATCATCTTTTGTCTTTTTTTTGTTTGTGTACCGGGTATCACTCAACCCGGTTATTTTTCATCTTGCGGGCCTGCGGCGCACCTCTGACGCGGCCGGGGGGGCGGGCCACGCTTAGCTGCTCCCCCCGGCCCACGATTACCGATCGCTAAATTCTGGCAATAATTTATTGTCTACACTGTCTACACGATTTACACTGTCTTACTCAGTCATCCCAAAACCCATCAAACCGATTTGGCACTAGCTGCTAGGTAACTGCCAGTGGTTGCCTAACTGGTTACATAATTGCTTAGGTAACTGTCAGTCATCCCAAAACCCATCAAATTGATGCGCCGCTAGCTGCTAGGTAACTGCCAGCGGTTACATAACTGATGGCATAGTTGGTTACATAATTAGTTAGGTAACTGACTGTCTTACACTGTCTTACTCAGTTATCCCCGCCTAGCCTTAGATACCCGTTTATTCAATGTAGACAAAGCGTAGACAAATTGTAGACAAACACTAGACAGTTTGTAGACAGGTAGAACCTGGTGACCGACAGCTTAAAAAATGACTACCTACCACGATCGTAAAACAGCACCCCCCTTTAAATGCTTCTTTAAGCCTTCTCTAGAGTTCAATATGATGAATACTGCGTTTGTTACCCTCAACAGCCTTTAAAAAGCTCATTTGTGTACAGCACAGGGGAAGATGTGCCGAGCTTGCGAGGCGCGCTACGCTGTGGTGTTTTCCAAATGAATTATTTGTCCAAAGCTCTTGACACCTGCTGTTAGATGCCGTATCACGCGCGCGCAGTCCTTTGTTTTAATTATATAGCAACTGTTCTCACACCCCCGATTTTCGCCCCTTACTGGGCAAGCGTTTCAAAGGTTTGTATCAACATCTGATACAAAATGAAAACCAAAAATTGCTCTCTGAGTGGCAGAGCAGGTATGTTGCTTTTTACCCAGCCTTTGCCGTTTATGGAAATGGTTTAAATTCTTGATATCCCGTTTATGGAAATGGCTAGACAAGCATACCTGCCATTTATGGAAACGGTGAGAAGTAATTATCTAATTGTAGCAAAATAATAAAAAGCCCTGTGTCACGCGCTTGACAATACTCAATAACACCGTTATATTGATTGAAACGCATGACACACGGTAATACACGTATCTTACCTATCATTATGCCAAATCCCAAAGGACACGAAGATTCAATCAAAGATTCTCGATTTAAGGCAGCGTGGCAGAGTGGCCCTACTCGCACCATCCGAGTTCCGATCGTCCTTGCTGAAGTCACTTTAGAATATGCTCGGCAACTTGACCAGGGTATCGAACCGCGTGACACAAGGGTAAAGTCTGATAGCTTAACTTATAGCAAAGTTGACGATATAGTCAGTGAACCGCGTGACACAGCACAAATACAGGCTGAGTTAGAGTCCATCCGCGCTAACTATGACGCGCTTTTAGAAACCAGCGCTCGCGTTACGGCTAAGCTCCGAGACGAAGTAGACAGGTTGCGATCGGCACTTGAGTTACCAGAGGCTTCTGTTCTACTAAATAAATTGAAAGCCAAGCGTAAAAAATCAACTGCTTCGCTTGCTGACGTAGATGCAATTTTGGAGATACTTGAGGAGTCCTGAGATGACACATCCCAG
>DATNQT010000527.1:0-7694 GCA_036703885.1 Candidatus Sericytochromatia bacterium | reverse complement strand
AGCTTTCGTCGCTAGCTAGCTTTGATACAACATCACCAGCAGCCGTTAGCTCAGACAGATGCTTGTAAGTCAAGAACGTGGCGAGGGCTTCAAAGGAGTCAGCAATTTCTACACCACCTGGATATTGAGTAAGAAGAGCGTAGGTTTTTTTGTAGCTGAACAGGTCGAAATCCTCTGCCTCGACTGCCTTGGTGTAAGACAATTGGTAAAGCATCGCCGCAAAGCGAGTTAGTGGCGTTTGCTTGTGATTTCGAGCCAACCACGTTATACCCCAGACTAAACCTTCTACAGATTGATTGATACCAGGGCTGCTACTATGCACCTGTTGATTCGCCAGTTCTCCTAGTAACACTTGCTTGGTTGTGGGTAATAGCTGCCAATCAAGCTGACTTACTGGTGCGACAACGTAAGTGTTTAAATCCTTAGAGGTCAACAAGCCATAGAGAAAGTGTAGGGGTGCAGCGACGCTGTGGAGGTAAGTATGTAGCGATCGCTGTGCCCACGCTCGTTGAAACGGGTTACGGGCGACATCTGCAATAAGAGGCAATCCTTCCTTGTCTGAAGCCCGTAGGTGGGCATTCTGCAACGCCGTTGTTCCAGGCACAGGCAAAACGAGCAATTCATCCCAGACTGCTGGATGCCATTTTCCTCGGAACCGACTAAAAAGCGCCAGAACTAGCTGAACTGGGTAAAAGGGGAGGCGTAAAGCACCCAAGGCAACCAGTAAGTTGAACGTGATGCTGACCGCCTGAAAGGCACGGATTCCAGGGCGTAAGCGACCATTGAAGGTATCTGATTGTGTGGCTACGCAGGCGACGACAATACCCGCTCCCAGACCGATGACCAAAATAAAGACGATACTGCCAAAAACCTGCAATGCCGTGCGATTGACAAGACCAAAGCTCACACCGACGATCAAACCGAAGGCAATACCGAAAATAGCAATGATGGCGGGCGTGAGATTTCCAAGGTTGAGTACCTGATTTAGCGTTGGTTCGGCACCGATTCGATCTGCCGTTAGAAAGGTGAAGAAAAATACGAGACTGCCTGCCAGTCCAAGTACAAGACTGGAAACGATGCTGCTAGCCGTCCCGAAGGCTATAAACCCAATCGCCATAAAAATTGCCACAGTAATAGCTAGACCGAGCGCCGCCAAGCTCAAAACAATGCCCAATCCAACATTTAAGCCAACAATTCGGGCGCGTACTCCCGTCATTGCTATTTCTTTCCCCTGGTTCAGGTTCCAAAGTTTAGGATAGCCATCAAAGGAAGCGGAAAGAACCTGAGCTGTATTGGGTAACATAGCGATCGCAGTCGCCCAAGCCCCATGACCCGCGAGAGTGTAGCGGGCTTGCGTCTGTTGTAAATCCCAAACTTTCAGGGTTTGGTCAGAAGAAGCAGAAACGGCTTGCTTACCATCTGGGGTAATTGCCACACTCGTTACCCAACCGTTATGACCTGTAAAAGTACGCAGGGCTTTTCCTTGCTGCAAGTCCCAAACTTTCAGTGTTTGGTCAGCCGAAGCGGAAACAGCTTGCTTGCCATCTGGAGACACAGCAACATCGGTTACCCAGCCCTCATGACCTGTAAGAGTGTAGAGTTCTTTTCCCTGCTCGATGTCCCAGACTTTCAGCGTCTTGTCAAGGGAGGCGGAAATCGCCTGCCGTCCGTCAGGAGTAAGGGTCACACCCGTTACCCAGCCGTTATGACCTGTAAAGGTGTAAAGTTCTTTTCCCTGTTCGATGTCCCAAACTTTCAAGGTTTGGTCAGCACAAGCGGAGACAACTCGCCGTCCGTCCGGGGTCATTACAAGTGCCAAGATCGGAGCGGTATGACCTGTGAGGGAACGCAAGACCGTTCCTTGCTGTAAATCCCAGACCATTAAGGTTTTGTCACCGGAAGCAGAAACCGCCCTTTGCCCGTCTGGAGTGACCACAACGCCACTTACCCAGTCCTTATGACCTTTGAGTTCGTGCAGTGTCCTACCCCGTCGAATATCCCAGACTCTCAGGGTGAAATCGCGCGATGCCGAAACAGCGCGTTGTCCGTCGGGCGTTATCGCCACATCCGTAACCCCAAATGTATGACCTTTAAGCAAGTGCATTTGGGACTTCCACCGCAAATCCCAAACCCTCAAGGTACTGTCGGAGGCGGGGACTTTGATTTTTAAAGAGCGATCGCCTCCAGCAGAGATCGCAATTTGTCCATTCTGTGATACTGCTATGGCATTGACCCAGGCAGTATTGTGTTCAACGGTGCTGGTTGTATAAAGAAAAGCCGCTAGCCCCAAGAGGAGTGCTGACAAGAAGCTGGCGATCGGCAGCATCCAATAAATATTGCGATAAGCACTCTTCCTCCACGTCTTCAAAAATTTCTGGAAACCGTTCGACTGATAAAGGTCGGGAGAGCAGGAGTGGAGGTAGCAATGGAACGCTGTAGGACGAAAGTAGACCCAGTAAGCGAGTAGCGGATAGTGCTGCAACTTCAGTGGGTTCAAGACTTCGGGGAGTTTGCCACGGTAGATAGGAAAATTTGGCATGAGCGACGGCAACGCCTGATTGTGCGATCGGACAAGGGTATCAAAAGCCTTTATAGCTTGAAACTCTTAAATGTACCCAATAAATCGATCCTCTAAAGCTTTAAACTAAAGGGTGCATTATGGATTGGAGATAATCTGGTTAAGCTGTGCGGAAAATTGTCATTGCCGGTAACTGGAAGATGTACAAAACTCAAAGCGAAGCCTCTGAGTTTTTGCAGAAATTTTTGCCTGAGCTGGAAAACACCCCTGAAGAACGGGATGTACTGTTGTGCGCTCCTTTTACAGCCTTAGGAATTATATCTAAGAGTCTGCATGGTAGCCTCGTACAACTAGGCGCACAGAACGTTCACTGGGAAGACGAGGGAGCATACACGGGTGAGGTTTCCGGTGCGATGCTAACCGAAATTGGGGTTCGCTATGTCATTGTCGGTCACAGCGAACGGCGTCAATACTTTGGGGAAACCGATGAAACGGTGAATAAGCGCCTCCTTGCCGCTCAACGTCACGGTTTGACCCCAATTCTGTGTGTAGGCGAAACCAAGCAACAACGAGATGCGGGTGAAACCGAATTGCTGATTAGCACCCAGCTCAAAAAAGACCTTGTAGATGTTGATCAGCAGAACCTTATTATCGCCTATGAACCGATCTGGGCAATTGGGACGGGCGACACTTGTGAGGCATTGGAAGCTAATCGAGTGATTGGTTTGATTCGCTCTCAGCTCAAAGTCTCTGATGTGCCGATTCAATATGGTGGCTCTGTTAAGCCCAACAATATTGATGAAATCATGGCTCAACCCGAAATTGATGGAGCGCTGGTGGGAGGGGCTAGCTTGGAGCCTGCTAGCTTTGCGCGGATTGTGAATTATCAATAGTTGTTGGTCATTGGTCATTGGTCATTGGTGATTAAACCAATTGAGTTGTTGACTGTTGGTAATTAACAAATGACAAACAACATAGACGCGCTAACGGCTGCCCGTAGGGTAGGACAATTAACAATTCGCGATCGCTCTTTTGATTGGGGAGAGCGCACTTATCTAATGGGCGTCTTGAACGTGACGCCCGATAGCTTTAGTGATGGAGGGGAATTTATCGCCCTAGATGATGCTTTGATGCAAGCCCAACGTTTGGTAGAGGCGGGTGTAGATATCATCGATGTTGGTGGTCAATCGACTCGACCGAATGCCGAACAAGTGTCTGTTGAGGAAGAACTTAATCGAGTGCTGCCAGTCGTAAAGCTATTGCGTTCGGTGCTGTCAGTACCTATTTCCGTTGATACGACTCGTGCAACTGTCGCAAAAAGCGCCATTGAAGCAGGTGCAGATATGGTGAATGATATTTCTGGCGGCACGTTTGACCCGGATATGTTGCCAGTCGTGGCTCAACTGGGTGTCCCCATTGTATTGATGCACATCCGGGGAACCCCCCAAACCATGCAGCAACTGACTAAGTATCAAGACTTGATTGGCGAAATCTACGAGTTTTTGGAGTGTCAAATTGCTGCGGCTATAGAGGCGGGAATAAAGACTTCGCATTTAATCATCGATCCAGGCATCGGTTTTGCGAAAACAGCAGAACAAAATTGGGAAATCCTGCGACAACTGCCCAGATTTCGTTCCCTGGGTGTTCCAATTTTAGTGGGAGTGTCTCGGAAAAGTTTCATCGGTCGTCTCCTAGATCGACCCGACCCTAAGGATAGAATTTGGGGAACGGCGGCGGCTTGTTGTGGTGCGATCGCAGGTTCAGCCGATATCCTCCGAGTTCACGATGTCCAACAAATGCATGATGTCTGCCGTGTGGCGGACACTATTTGGAGGGGCTAATAACTGATAATCTTCAAAGCTTTTGCCAGATGAGCGTTGCTGAAACACCTAGTCGGTTTCACCTACGAAAAAGACATAATGCAGTTGGAAAAGACCGTTTGCGTCTACGAATGACCATAAACCATGAATCGTGAACTGCTTCAACAAGTTCGAGTTTTAGACCCAGTTTCTGGAACTGACCAACTGGCTGATGTTTTGATTGCAGATGGTTTCATCAAGGCAGTTGAACCTAAACTTTCTGATATACCTGCTGATACATCAGTGCGGGATTGCCAGGGACTAATTTTAGGGACAGGACTAGTAGACCTCTACAGCCACTCTGGGGAACCTGGATTTGAGGAGCGGGAGACTTGGTCGTCTTTACTGGAAGCAGCAGCAACGGGTGGCTTTACACGGTTAGCAATTCTGCCAGATACGCTACCGCCAATGGACAATCCCTCTGGTTTAGCCGCGCTGAACCAGAAGATGCAAGAAGTCAATAGAACAAGAACAGAAGCATTTTTCCCTCACCTTTATTGCTGGGGTGCCCTAACTCTCGGTATCGAAGGGCAGCAAATGACGGAACTGGGAGAGTTAGCAGCAGCCGGGGTAGTGGGCTTTGCCGATGGGCGTCCGCTATCGAATCTGGCGTTAGTCCGACGAGTGTTGGAATACCTGCAACCGTTGGGCAAACCCGTGGCACTCGTGCCGTCTGACCGTCATCTTAGTGGTAATGGGGTAATGCGAGAAGGTGTGAACTCGATTCGTTTTGGGTTGCCAGGAAATCCTGCGATCGCAGAATCCACCGCCTTAGCTGCAATATTAGAAGTAGTAGCCGCAATCGGTACGCCCGTTCATCTAATGCGCCTCTCCACCCGTCGCAGTGTCGAGTTAATCGAGCAAGCAAAAGCGCGGGGATTGCCCGTAACTGCAAGTACCACTTGGATGCACCTACTACTCAAGACTACAGATTTGGGCAGTTACGACCCCAATTTACGCCTAGAGCCGCCCTTAGGCAACCCTGTTGACCAAGCAGCACTCCTTCAGGGAGTGCGCGAAGGAATTATCGATGCGATCGCCATTGACCACACTCCCTACACTTACGAAGAAAAAACCGTTGCCTTTGCCGAAGCCCCAGCAGGTGCGATCGGCTTAGAATTAGCTCTACCCCTGCTCTGGCACAACTTAGTGGAAACAGGCGATTGGTTAGCTCTAGATTTGTGGCGTACCCTTAGCACAAAACCAGCACTTTGTCTACAACAAACTCCAAGTGCGATCGCTCCCAATCAACCCGCTGAATTAGTTCTCTTCAATCCCCAAGAAACTTGGAATGCCAATAGGCAGACTCTTAAGTCTCACTCCATCAACACCCCTTGGTTGGGGCAACAAATTACAGGTCGCGTTGTGCAAACTTGGTGTCCTGGGAGGGGAGTAGGGAGTAGGGAGTAGGGATGGGCAGATTCTAGCTAGGGAGAAGCGTCTGTACAACCTCTTATTCCCCACTCCCCATTCCCCATTCCCCATTTCCCATTCCCTCTTCACTTCTTCTCCAACGCAGCCGGATACTGTGGAATCGGGTCTAATTCACCAACCCGATCTAAAGGCCAGAAGCGTACTACAGCTTTACCAATAATATGGTCGCGAGGGACAAAACCCCAGTAGTGGGAGTCGTAGCTATTGTTGCGGTTATCTCCCAGTACAAGATATTGGTTAGGTGGCACGGTCACTGGACCAAAATTATAGTTGGGCTTCTCTTCAATGTAATTTTCCTTCAAAAGTTGATCGTTGACATAAACGCGCCCTTCTTTAACCTCTACCTTATCGCCAGGGAGACCGAGCAAGCGCTTGATGAAGGCATCTTTGAAGTTTTGCGCCTTCAGGGCGTCGGTGGGCGAAAAGACAATAATATCTCCTCGTTCTGGATTTCGGAAGTTGTAACTGATCTTGTCAATAATTAGGCGGTCATTGATCTGGAGGGTTGGCAGCATCGATCCCGATGGGATGTAACGCGCCTCCGCCACAAAGCTACGAATCCCAAAGGCGAGAACAGCACTCAAGGTAATTGTCTTGAATGCTTCTACCCAAGGGTTTTCAACTTTTTGTAGGGGCTGTTTTTCAGGCTCTTGATCCTGCGCACGAGTCATAGCCGTTCGATCACCATAAAGTCACGAGTTGGAAGGAATGGGACAAGCCGGTTATTTGCTAATCCCATCAAAATATAAATGAATAGGCTTCTATATCTAACTGTACTAATTTAAATAAGGGTACTGAATCTCCGTCGAATTTTAGCATTCTCTTATGGTTTCTGACTTGTCCTTGTTCATCCGTCATGCTCGTATTCTCTCGCCCACTGGCGAACTTTACATAGGAGATGTAGAGACTCGCGGTGGAGAGATTGTCCGGGTTGCACCAGAAATCCCCGCCTCAGCAGCGGGTTTGGCAGCTAGGGAAATAGACGCAAAAGGCTTAACTTTGTTGCCAGGAGTCATCGATCCACAGGTACACTTTCGAGAACCAGGGCTGGAACATAAGGAGGACTTATTTACAGCTAGCTGTGCTTGTGCCAGGGGTGGCGTAACGTCGTTTCTGGAGATGCCCAATACTCGCCCTCTAACGATTACACAAGAGGCGCTGGATGACAAGCTAAAGCGGGCAGCTGATAAGTGCTTGGTGAATTATGGCTTTTTTATTGGGGCAACACCAGAAAATCTGCCAGACTTGCTCAATGCCCATCCTGCCTGTGGGATTAAAATTTTTATGGGTTCAATGCACGGGCAGTTATTAGTTGATGAGGAAGCCGTGCTAGAGCCAATTTTTGCCCAAGGGACGCGCTTAATTGCCGTTCATGCCGAAGACCAAGGGCGAATTAATCAACGAAAGCAGGAATTTGCCGGAATTACCGATCCAGCCGTTCACTCTAAGATTCAGGATAATCAAGCGGCGCTCAATGCGACTCAGTTAGCGCTAAAGCTGTCTAAAAAGTATCAGCGACGGCTGCATATTCTGCATCTATCTACCGCTGAAGAAGCAGAATTGTTAAGGCAAGACAAGCCGAGTTGGGTAACAGCGGAGGTGACACCTCAACATCTGCTTCTCAACACTACTGCTTATGAGAAGATTGGCACATTGGCGCAGATGAATCCGCCTTTGCGATCGCCTCACGATAATGAAGTTCTTTTTTCAGCCCTCCTCGATGGCGTTATTGATTTTATCGCCACCGATCATGCTCCTCACACCTTGGAAGAAAAAGCGCAAGGCTACCCTAATACCCCTTCCGGAATGCCGGGAGTAGAAACCTCTCTACCGCTGATGCTGACTCAGGCAATGCAAGGGCGTTGTAGTATTGCTCAAGTCTC
>DATNQT010000526.1:0-3334 GCA_036703885.1 Candidatus Sericytochromatia bacterium | reverse complement strand
TTGGTCTTTGAGGACAGCCCATTTTTCTTTAAAGACTTCCGCTTGCAGATGGTAGTCCTGAGGAGTAGTGGGGGATGAATGCAGCTTCAGATACAGCGTCATTCGGTGCGGGGTTTCACTGGTTTGAACCAGCCAACAGGGGAAAGTATTTTCCTGGTTCGGTTCTTTAGTAAAGATTAGCTGATGGGCGCGAATTCCTACGTGGGAGACAAGACTTGGAATAGATTCGATGACTTCCAAAGTACAGCCCCAATCGCTCGCTTCTATTTGTTGAGATGCCCTAACTACAGCGCGGGAGAAGTTCTTGCACCCCGTCAATTGAGCAACTTCTACAGTGTTTGGATGTTCAAAAATGTCATGTTTGGAACCATAAGCAGCTGCTTTTCCTCGTTCTAATACCAATAAATCTTGACAAACCCGATAAGCTTCTTCCAGATTGTGCGTCACAAATAGAGTAACTCCCTGGTAAGTTGTTAGGGTCGAAATCAGTTGCTTTTCTAACCGATCTCGTAAGTGAGTATCTAGTGCAGAAAACGGTTCATCCAGCAGTAGTGCTTCGGGTTGACTGGCGAGCGCTCTAGCGAGGGCTACTCGTTGCTGCTGACCCCCAGAGAGTTCTTGAGGATATCGGTCTGCTAATCCCTGCAACTGCATATCTGCAAGTTGGATTTCCACCTGTTGCTTTGTTAAAATCGATGTTTTCTTTGGTAGACCAAAGGCAATATTTTGAGCGACAGTTAGGTGAGGGAACAGGGCGTAATTTTGAAACAAAAAACCAATTCTGCGATCGCGACTAGGAATATTAATCCCACGCTCTGAGTCAAATAGCACCCGCCCATTTAAAACAATGCGACCTTGGGTCGGTGTTTCCATACCAGCAATGCAGCGCAAGGTCATACTTTTGCCAGAACCGGAAGCCCCCAGCAATCCCAAGGCGTGTTCGTAGCTACTGAAAGACACGTCCAACAGAAAGCCATAAAGTTGCTTTTTAATATCTACAACAAGTCCAGAACTGGTGATTGGCAATGGGCGCTCAATATCGCTAATTGGTAGTTCTTCCCCATTCTCTATTCCCCATTCCCTATTCCCCATTCCCCTGCCTTTGATTTCTTGCCAAAAATTGGCAGCTACTATAGCCGTTAGAGAAATCCCCATAATCACCATTGACCATACCCAAGCTTCATTCATTGCTCCAGCTTCAACGGCAAAATAAATAGCCATTGGAATCGTTTGGGTTTGTCCGGGAATGTTGCCAGCTAGCATTAGGGTAGCTCCAAATTCACCCAAAGCACGGGCAAAAGCGAGAGTGGTTCCTGCTAAAATTCCAGGCATTGCTAGGGGCAAAGTAATTCGCCAAAAGATAGTCCATTCAGAAGCACCAAGAGTTCTAGCTACCCGCAGGAGATTGCCATCAATTTGTTCAAAGGCTCCTAATGCTGTTTTGTACATCAATGGGAAAGCAACAACTGTGGCAGCAAGGACTGCACCATACCAAGTAAAGACTACGCTGAAGTTTAGTGGTAGTAGCAGCTTTCCTAGGAGACCATTTTTACCGAACAGCAGCAATAATAAAAAACCAACTACCGTGGGTGGTAAAATCAAAGGAGAGACGAAGATTCCCTCGATCAAAGATTTCCATTTTCCTTGATATCCCAAAATCCAATAAGCAGCTGCAATACCGATAAAGAAGGTAAAGAATGTAGCGATTAGGGCAGTTTTAAGAGATATCCATAGAGGAGAGATATCAGGCTGCATAGGTAATTTGGATTGAAGGAATTTATTAGTTTAAATGACTATTGGTGAATTCAAGATGGAAACTTAAGTTTTGGCTATTGAGCAGCTATCGTAAATCCTTGCTTTTCAAATACAGTTTTGGCTCGATCGCTAAATAGAAATTGAACAAAATCCTTAGCCGCATCAACGTTTTTACTGCTTTTGAGGACGGCGATGGGATAGATAACCGGGGAATGAGAGTTTTCAGGTGCGATCGCCACAATTTTGACTTGAGCGGAGCTTTTAGCATCGGTGATGTAAACGATACCTGCATCAGCGTTTCCTGCCTCAACGTAGTTGAGAACCTGACGAACGTCTTTGGCATAGACTGCTTTGGCTTTGACTGGGTTAAGAATCTTTAGTGAAGTTAGAACTTCCTCAGAATATTTCCCGACAGGGACACTTTTCGGTTCACCTAGAGCAATTTTTTTGATGCGATCGCTAGTCAGGTCTTTGAAGTCAGCGATCGCCGTCGCATCTTTGGGTACAATCAACACAACTTGATTTTGCAGCAAATCCTTACGAGTTCCGTCGAGCAAAAGACCCTTCTGCTGCAAGGTATTCATTTGTTGACGCGCCGCCGAGATAAATACATCAACTGGCGCTCCCTGTTCAATCTGTTGTTGGAGAGAACCAGAGGAGCCATAGTTGTAGGTTAGGGCAACATTAGACTTTTGCTGGCTATATAAGGGCTTGATTTCGTTCAGCGCATCTTTCAGACTGGCAGCCGCTGATATGGTTAATTTTGTCGATTGGGCTGTTGAGTTTGAAGCTGGAGATGAGTTTTTGTTGGTCGCTTTATTACATCCGACGACTAACAGTAAACAAAGGAAGACACAGATAATAAAAGTCAAGATTCGCGTCTTGTTCATTTAAAGAGTAACGTCTTGAGTGCGAGGGTGATAACTGTGATGAGAAAGATACGCCGCAACCAAATGTTACTCAGTTTGAGAGCGAAATGTGAGCCAATGATACCGCCGATAAACATGGTAATGCTCAGAATTATACCGAGCTTGTAATCTACTAGCCCACGCACAATAAAGACGATGGTAGCAACAAGCGAGGAAAAAACGTTGATGAGCTTCGTGGTAGCGATCGCCTCAACAAACGTCATGCGAAATAGTGTGACATAGCTTGCCGTGAGCAGTGTAACGTAACCGCCACTGAAAAAACCACCGTAGATACCAAGCATGAAGGTCGCCATATAGCCCCCAAATTCCATTACTCGTGACGGCTTCCTTGAAGCTTGAACTACTCCAGCATCACCTTTGGCGATTGAGAAAATAACGACGGCAATCATCAAGATCGAGATGATCGGTAATAGGGCTTTCGACGGCACAATGAGTACAAGTAATGCACCCAAGAGCGAACCAACCAGTGTCAGGACAATCATTCGTGGCACGCGGTGGAGATCAATCGCGCTTTTACCAAGAAAAGGTAACGTGCCGCCGACACTCATGAAGGTTAAAGCCAGCATATTGGTGGCGAGAGCAGTTCGCGGTTCGATGCCAAACTGGAACATCGCAGGTACTGTGATCAAAGAGGTACTGCCCGTCACAAC
>DATNQT010000525.1:0-11707 GCA_036703885.1 Candidatus Sericytochromatia bacterium | reverse complement strand
ATTTCTGGAGGAATTGCGATCGCACTTTACTTCCTTACCTCCTCAATCGCTCAAACCTTCGCTAATAAACCCCTTGCCTCTACTAACCCAACGGCACTTAATATCTCAGTTGCCGTTCGTACCCTAGTTGTAGGAATCAGTACCCTCGCAACCACTGTATTTGGCATAGTTGGGGCTGGTTTAGTTGTTGTATCTATTTATGTTTCAATTCAACAACTTAAAAAACTCACAGCTCCGCCCTCTTAAGTAAACTTGTAAATTTCTATAAGGAAATTCATCATCTCTAAAATACGATAGTTGCTAGGGGAAACAAGGTTAATAGCTTCCCCTGAAACCTACGCTTTCGCCTAGGTACCCTGTTTGGTTAAAGCTATCACCTGAATAATAATGAGTCCTCCTTAGCCCTCTAGGAGGTTTTTTATTGGGTAAAATTTCAAATAGTAAAAAGAAGTTTTTCTGGTTTCAAAATAATCTTATTTTGTTCTTGCAGGAGTGTTCACGGGAGCGAATTTAGGTCTTTCTGTATCCATGAAGCTTATTATTTTCCTCAAGAATATCAACAAACGTGTCTGGAAAATCTGATATCTTTCTTGCTGCCCGATTAACTTCCACATTTGAGGAGAGCGTAGAATTGACAAGACCTACAGCCTTTTCCATTGTTGCTTGATAAGCACTGTCATCTCCGTTGAGCAAATATTTCATCCAGAAATTACCAATTTTTACGTGTACAGCCTCATCAGCATTGATGAAATCCATACAACGAGTCATTTCATCGTTGCCAGCATTTCTGAAACTTTCAGTTAGTAAAAAATTCGATTCAAGGGCATTGCCTTCCTGAAACACCTGCTGAATTGCAAGGCGTTCTGTCAAATTTGAACCCTTTTCACACTTCTTCCAAACTTTTGCACTGTAAGTATAGTCACCTTCCTTACCCCCAAGCGCTACTAAGAATCGACGCATCATGATGGTATGTCGCGCCTCATCCCAAATTTGCCTAGCCATATCAAGCTTAAAATCAAGGGGCATATGTCTATAAGCTACAATGTTTTTCGCGCAAACCTCCATTGCGGCAACTTCCACATCCATGTATACGTAGTGGCTAAAGCGCTTTAATTTATCACGATCTGTCATGAGGTCAGCATAGGATTTATGAGTAACTATTGAAGCTTCACTGAAGCTGATATTGCTTGACCTACTCGGAAAATCTTTAATTTCAGGAATTTCCTCATTTCCTGAGTAATGAGAAATATTTTCTAATTCTGAAATTGAGCTTAAACTACCTATCGAAAAATCCTTTCTACACCACTGCTTAAGTTTCTCCACCTGGAAAATCAGTCCAGACGCTATATTCATGAGTGTGATGTATGTCGGCTCATCAGCCGTTCGATCTCCCTCACTTAAATAAGTCTGGATATTTGCATATAGATCTTGCGAAATAAAGTACAGAAACGAGGCAATATCACATTCATCTTGTAAATTAATAGCCCTAGCAAAGTTCCTGCTATAGCTGGCATTAGCTGTCGGTATATATTTTGAAGCCAGTTTTTCAAAGATTCGATTATGCAATGCATCTAGACAAATGGCATCAAAACCAATCTTTTCACCTAAAAGAATTTTAAAGTCTGTATCTTTGCATGAAATCAACCAGCAAGACTCAAATTCTAAAACCCTTAAAAAGGAATATATATAGGATAAAATTTTATCTTTAAAAATTCTAAACTGGTCACTTTTTATCAATGCGTATTCATCAAAATCTATAAAAAAAGTATCTTTTGTTGAAGGGGATATAGAGGTTTCATGCAACCTCTGTATAATAGTATTATTAAAGAAATCACCAAAAGCAATATCTGGTTTCATGGCTTACAGCCTTACGGAGTTAGTAGTGAGGATAATTCTTATCGATTCAGCCAGTACGTCTGCTGAAAGGCAGCATTCTATGCAAATAATTTTAACACTGTCATTCCCGACACCTATCGACTTTGTATTCGATTATATCAATAATAGACTAGCTCTAGCGCTAGATTTTGAAGGTCATCCAGAACTTGTTGAATACTTAAAGACATTGGACTGTCAAAAAGCCTTGCAGGTTGTTGGAGGACGATTTGGAAGAGCAGAATCCGGCGAATTGGCAACATCGGAATGGAGCGGTCACTATGGTGAGGCGTGGAACAATTCACTCAGAGATTGTTTTAAAGAGTTTATGAGAGATTGTGGCATTCATATCCGTCATAGAGAGTGGTATGCTCACCAGACATCCGATCGAGTTGGTTAGGTTACTTTACTTTAATACAGATGGAAGAAATTACCGCTCTCAATTTAATTCCCAGCGCTACACAGACATTGATAGCCGTCTACAGACAAAAAATTGGGAGTTGACGCAGCGTGAGTACTAATATTAGGCATATTGGACTAATTGGTCTAGGCCCCCATGCTCGGCGTATTTACTATCCTCTTTTAGAAAAATATTCTGCACTTCAGCAAATCAGATTAGTCGTTGTTGTCGATATGGAAGGCAATGAGGATAGTGTAAATGCCTTTTTAAAAAGTCGAACAATTCAACCACTACATATTTTTTTTGTTGCTCAAGATTTTGCTCAGAGTGATACTCTAGATCAAAAAGTAATTCACTTTTTCAATAGTCTTATTGAACAATATAAACTTGATGGAATTATTATTTCAAGTGAACCCAAAAGTCATAAGGGCTATTTAAAATGGGCTTTACAAAAAGACATAGATATTCTTGTGGACAAGCCAATCACTTGCCCGATCAATGCAGCAAATACAATTAAAGATGCTCACCAAATTGAGCTAGACTTCTGTGAATTGAAAGAACTTTATATGCCAGCAAGGTCAAACTTTATCGTACAAGCTCAACGTAGAGTTCATTTAGGTTACTCATATATTAAAAAATATCTCAACGAATTTATTAACGAATTCCAGGTTCCTATATCCTATATCGATATTTCTCACTCAGATGGTATGTGGGTAATGCCCGACGAATGGGAGCGAGAAAATCATTCCTATAAGTATGGGACTGGTAAATTAATGCATTCAGGATATCATTTTGTCGATCTTTTAGCCTGGTTTTTGAAGCTAAATCAGGCAGTTGAAGAACACGAACCCGATGAAATCGATATGTTTGTAAAAAGCTTCAATCCGTTAGACTTTATGAATCAGCTTCAATCTCGTCACTACGATAAATTCTTTCATCAGAATTATTCTGAGCAGTTTTTAGATGATAGATTAAAGCAACTTAAGAATTATGGAGAGCTTGATGTTTTTGTGCTTTCGCAAGTGAAACAATGTGCCTCTGTTGTCACTACAGCCTCCTTGAGTTTACAGCAGAATTCATTTTCACGGCGATCCTGGTCAGACCAGCCTCTAGATATTTACAAAGGTAATGGTCGAATTCGCCATGAGCGTGTCAATATCCAAGTTTCAACACTATTAAATATTCAGGTTCACTCGTATCAGTCATATCAGCTCAGTGATAAACTTGTCATGGATTATAGTCCAGGTCACATTGACCATTTTGATATTTTGATTTTTAGAAATAGCGCTTTAACTGGAGGAAAGGCATTTGAACGATTAGAATTTGGCAAGATTTTTTCTGAAAAAACCAATGTTTCAGATACTTATTTCAGCCACAACGAAAGTGCTAGGGAGACTCTTTTTGTAGATTTTATCAATCGCTCCCGCTCAGAATCAGATTTTTTGTGCCATGCTTTTACAAATCAGTTGATGAGCAAAATTTATGAGTGTATCGCTTTGGAACGTCAGGGAAATATACCCTATCTTGTCCTTACCAAAGAACAACTTTATATTTAAATGTTACTAATAAGTTATCTCTTACCTAAAGAATTAAGAGAACTTGAATAACTTTGCCAAAATTTTTTATAATTCTGCTTTATATCAAGCCGTGTCTTTACTTCAAGTTTTGGCAGAGCTTTTCTATGGCTTTTTTCAATAAACACACAAAGATGAACGCCGATAAAAATTATCTGCGTTCACCTGGGTTCATCTGGAATTCTATTTAATTACAACGGGCGATAGACACGGTAGTTGATTTCGGGGAAGATGTTGTCGATTTCCTCGACTTTTTCCAGCCAACCGCTATCGATTTTGCCAATCTTGATGTCATCGTAGAGCTTATTAAAACGCATCAAGTGCGATCGCGTTCTTCTGACCGCATAAGGTACCATCGTTCCGGTGCGCATAATAAACGCCCAGTCCGACGATTGCGCTAACAATAACTCTCGCGCCGCCTGGTTCAGTGCCTTCCACTCCAGCTCATCTGCTGGTTCCCGATGCCCCAGCTCAATCATCCGTTCTGCGGCTTTGTGCAGGTGAGGATAAATCCAAGCATTCGTTTCATTTAGCCAATATTCGTGGAACCCTTTATAACCCCAGCTCGATTGAGAAGGCTTGCAGACTTGCTGGGTCGGATGATTTCGCAGATAATCCGCTAGATGGGTCATATCATAAGTATTCTGGTCATACCAAGACTTGCGGAATAAGTAATCGATGAACCAAGGTCCCTCGTACCACCAATGACCAAATAACTCAGCATCATAGGGAGAAACAATAATCGGGGGGCGCTGCATAATTCCAGCTAGATGCTGAGTCTGCTGCTCCCGGTTAAACATAAAATTCGCTGCGTGTTCTGCTGCCTTTTCCCTTGCCCAGTAGGGATCGTATAGAGCCTTATCGCCTAAGCCAAGACCGCGACCCGTAATTTTGTGATACTTAATACCTGTATTTTTTCGCTGTCCGTTCGGCATGATGTACGGCTTAATGTACTCGTACTCTGCCTCCCAGCCTAAATCCTTGTAAAACTCCCGGTACTCCGCTGCTCCAGGATACCCGACTTCCGAAGACCAAACCTGCTGAGATGACTCGTGGTCACGACCAAACACGGCAACCCCCGTCTCCGTATAGATGGGAGCATAAGTGCCAAAACGCGGACGGGGACGAGCGTATAAAAGACCATGCCCATCGGTCAGGAAGTAGCGCAAGCCTGCATCTGCCAGCATCCTCTCGACGCCTTCATAATAAGCGCATTCCGGCAACCAAATTCCTTTGGGGGGACGGCCAAAGTTTTGCTCGTAATGTTCGCAAGCAACCTGGATTTGTGCCCAAACTGCTTGGGGATACATCTTCATCAACGGGAAGTAGCCGTGGGTAGCACCGCAGGTGATGATTTCCAGGTTGTTGCTGTCTAGGAATTGCTTAAATGCTAGTACTAGGTCGCCGTCATAGCGCTCCCAGGTTTCCCGAATCATGCTGAACTCTTTTACGTAATATTCAGCTAGATAGCGGATGTGACCGTTATTTTCGTTATGGGCGACTTCTTTCTCAACCAGTTCTTCTAACAGAGCTAAGTGTTCGTCGTAGCGCTCTTGTAAGAGTGGGTCACGCAGCATTGACACTAGGGGGGGTGTCATGCTCATGGTTATTTTGAAGTCAATGCCATCCCGCTTTAACCCTTCAAATACGTGCAACAAGGGGATATAGGTTTCAGTAATGGCTTCAAATAGCCACTCTTCTTCGAGAACGTAGTCACTTTCGGGATGCCGGACAAAAGGCAGATGAGCGTGAAGGACAAGAGCGACGTAGCCAGTAGCCATGATAAATTAGAACTCGCAAATCGATGGATAACTAAGGAGCGATACAAGCGGGAATTTTACAGTCTTTTAAGATTTTAGGATGAAAGGGGCAGGGAGAGTTTATACAGGTATTGGGTTGTCTAGCGATCGCTAGACAGTCAACAATCTCACTCTACAGTTCCTATTTCTCTTGATGGCTGGGAGTTTCAACAAGACCTGAGGGGATACTTATCGGATTCACTCGCCAACATCCTCATCTTCAGGCAAGCTTTCGGGAGTACCAACAATCTAAAATAGATATTAAATTGTAAGGAAGCAAAGACCCTACCAACAAGACAGCTGCTTTTACTGTTATTACAGCTTTTACCTGTTTGTCCCTAGTGCTAACACCAAATTGCATGCAGGCAGCTCCTGAAAAGTCGTCTGATTCGGAAGCCTCACTACAGCTACTGCTGTTTGTCGATGAACGCCTCAGTTCTCGTAAACACATCCAGCGCATTCGTAGCTATCTGGAAACATTGAGAGCAGAATATCCCTTTGAACTCATGATTGTGGATGTTGGAGAACATCCTTATCTGGCTGAACATTTCAAGCTGGTGGCAACTCCAGCGCTGATTAAAATTCATCCGAAACCCAGACAGATTCTAGCTGGCAGTAATTTGGTTGCTCAACTCAAGAACTGGTGGCCCCGTTGGCAACGTTCCATAGAAGAACACGAGGCTGAAGAAGAACACGAGGCGGAGCTTGCCAATGGTATGTTTTTGCAATCATCGGTCAGTTCATCGACATCAACACCGATGCCGCAAAAGTCTACTAGTTCGATCGCTTCTTCGATTGAACTGATGCGACTTTCCGATGAAGTCTTTCGCCTAAAGCAGGAAAAAGAAGAGCTGCTGGAGCAGTTGCAATTTAAAGATAAAGTGATGTCAATGTTGGCTCATGACTTACGCAACCCCCTGACAGCCGCCTCAATTGCTGTGGAAACCCTACAATTAGACCAAAAGCAGCAGGAAGAGGGCTGTGCTTCTCACTTGAGTCCAGCGCTGAAAGCACGGTTGCTTGAGCAAGCTCGTACCCAATTTCGCAGTATGGATCGGATGATTACCGACCTCTTGCAAAGTGGAAGGGGAACCAACACTGAATTTAACATCCGACCCCACAAACTGCAATTTAATAAACTTTGCCAGGATGTCCTCGCTCAGATGCAGGAGCAGTTTCAACTCAAATCCCAGCAGCTAGAAACGGATATCCCGCAGGACTTGCCTTGTGTTTATGCCGATGAAGAATTAGTGCGTCAGGTGCTTGTCAACTTGCTAGATAACGCGATGAAGTACACGCCTTTGGGCGGCAAAATTCACGTTTCCGTACTCCATCGCACCACGCAGAAAATTCAGGTGAGTGTGACTGATAACGGTCCCGGTATCCCAGAAGAAAATCGCGATCGCATTTTTGAAGACCACTTCCGGCTCAAAAGAGACGAAGCTCAACAGGGGTATGGATTAGGCTTATCCCTCTGCCAAAGAATTGTTCGCGCCCATTATGGTCGCATTTGGGTAGATTCAACTTCCAGAGGCGGTTGCTTTCACTTCACGCTGCCAATTTATAGGTAGGGAGTGGGGAATGGGGAATGGGCAATTCTACCCTCTGTGCGTCCTCTTCTTTCCCGACTCCCGACTCCCTTCCCTACTCCCTTCCCGACTCCCGACTCCCGACGCCCCCATCCTGACGCAGTGCCGCGATAATCTGAGAGTTAGCTTTTGGGAAGGGAAACTGGTCAATTTCATCTAAAGTGACCCAGCGAATTTCATCAGATTCAATGGGTTGAGGAACACCTGTGAGATGGCGGCAGTGATGAACGGTAAGAGTAACGCTAAAGTGGCTGTAGGCGTGGTTAATCGTAATTAAGCGATCGCCTACCTCAATCTCTATTGCTAGTTCTTCCTGGATTTCTCGTTTAATACATTCCTCGACCGTTTCACCCAGCTCAATCTTGCCGCCAGGAAACTCCCACAAGCCACCTAACAGCCCTTCCGGGCGTCGGCGGTCAATCAAAATTTGTCCTTGCTCGTTCCAAATTACGGCAACACCAATAGTTTTATGAGGCAAGGGGGAAGACTGTTCACGCATGGGTAAATCGCATTGCATACCTAAATTGTAAGCCTGACAATGAGATGTCCAAGGACAACTATTGCAATCAGGCTTCTTTGGTGTGCAAACCGTAGCGCCTAAATCCATGAGTGCTTGGTTAAACTCTCTAGGATGTTCTCGGTCAAGCAAAGTTTCTGAAAATTGCCATAACTGTTTCATGGCTTTTGCTGGTGGCACGGGTAAAGCCACCAGTCGCGCCAGCACTCGCTTAACATTTCCATCTAAAATTGCCACTGGCTGATTAAATGCCGCGCTAAGAATACCGCCGGCCGTAGTTCTACCAATTCCCGGTAAAGCCAAAACCTCTGCTAACTGGGTGGGAAAAACCCCACCATAATGCTCCATAATTTCTTGAGCCGCCCGATGTAAGTTACGGGCGCGGGTGTAATATCCCAGTCCTTCCCAGGCTTTGAGTACCTGCTGCAAGTCGGCTAACGCTAACTGTTCTATTGTGGAGAATTGCGCTAACCAACGCTGATAGTAAGGAATGACCGTTCTGACCTGGGTCTGTTGAAGCATAATCTCAGACACCCAGATTTCATAAGGGTCGCGGCTACGTCGCCAAGGTAAGTTTCGAGCGGTGTTAGCATACCAGCACAGGAGAGATTCCCTAGCCTTTGGGAACTCGCTCGCGGATAGTTTTACTATGGATGTACCCGTGGTAACCGCTTCAGGCGAAGTGCTTTTGCCAGAGAGTCGTTTCTGGTTTTTAATAGTCGAAACCGACAGAGTTTCTTGTGGATCTGTCGGTGTTCGATGTTGTCGCAATTACAATATTTCCTTAAGCTTATTCCTGAATAGCCTAGCTCCTCATGCTCAACACCGGAGCTTTAGTGAGGAACTCCGGTCACCCCAGTAGTTCCTAGCCCCTTTTATTAGCCTGCATCTGAAGAGTTAGATTCTGCCGTTGGCAATGACTTTTCAAAGACCATACGCTGTTCGGCGTTACGCAAGAAATAGCCACTAATCATTGCTGAAGCCAATAGCCGTCCCAAATTCTCACGACTTGTATTTACAGTTACACCAAAGTGTTCTGAAGGGAGATTTCCGAGCAGTCCTACAATGTTGCGTTCCATTACTTGGAATACTTCGGTAGACATTGGCTTGGACAGGCGGGCGATAGTCTCCGGACTCATCGATTGCACGTACTGCCACAGCAAGTTGCTGTCACCATTGCCTTCAAAAAACTCTGGAACGTTATTGGATGCGTTGTTCACCTTTTACCTCCTAGCGGTTCCTTTTGAGACAGCTTTGCTTTTCACTCTTTTCCTGCTTCTCACAGAAGGACGATCAGCTTGTGCGTGTCTCTCTCAACTCTGAGTGTCTCTGCAAATTAATGTAACAAGTTCGTGCTGATGACACAGTGAGTGGAACCGAACCACTAACATCGGATTGTCTCACCTAGCTTTAAAGTGCTGAGTGCAGTTCGACAAGACTTCGGCGTGCAGTTCGACAAGCTCACTGTCCGCGCGGTTCCTGAGCCTGCCGAAGGGCAGTCGAACGCTCACTGTGAACTGAGTGCTGAGTAAGAAGTAAGGAAGTGGGGGGTAGGGGAAGAGAGATTTTCTTTCTACTCTTGGGGAGGACGCGGCACAAACCTAGTGTACTTGCGTTGGTTGTGTCTCTTCACCCTTGACCCTTAATCCTTCCTAGCTAGCAGCGATGTATTCGCGCATATCGGCTTTGCGCTTGCGAAGTTTGGAGAGGGCTTCTCTCTCAATTTGCCGCACTCGTTCGCGGCTGATGTTGAGGCGATCGCCTATTTTTGCTAATGTCAGAGCTTGCCCATCTGCCAAACCAAAACGTAGCGCCAACACTTCCCGTTGCTGAGGCGTCAAATCTGCCATCAGCTTTTCTAGGTCAACTTGCATTGAGGACTGGACAACAAAGTCTTCTGGGGAAGGGCCGGTGTCTTCCAGCAACTCTACCAGTTCAGTATCCTGGTTATCTCCCACCCGCAGATCGAGAGAGAGAGGTTGACGCGCTCGTTCCAGGTACTCTCGTACCTGCTTGGGGGTTAATTCTAGTTCAGTTGCTAACTCGGCAACAGTAGCGGCTCTTCCGTGTGTTTGAGCTAGCTGACGTTGAGCTTTCTTAATTTTGTTGAGTTTTTCGGTGATATGAATAGGGAGGCGAATCGTGCGTCCTTTTTCTGCGATCGCTCTGGTTATCGCTTGCCGAATCCACCAGTAGGCATAAGTAGAAAAACGATAGCCCTTTGTGGGGTCAAACTTTTCCACGCCTCGCTGCATCCCAATTGTGCCTTCCTGAATCAAGTCCAGCAAGTCCACATTGCGCTTGATGTATTTTTTTGCCACCGAAACCACCAGTCGCAAATTTGCTTCTACCATCTTGCGCTTGGCTATCTCACCCGCCGCGATACAAGCGTTCAGTTCGGCTTCCGTAAGCGAAGACGCCTGTGCCCATTCCAAAAGCGTTGGTTCATGACCCAGCTTTTCCCATAGGGATTCTTGAACTTCCTGTAGAGCCGTTAACCGTTGCACCTGTTTTCCATAAAGGATTTCCTGCTCGTGGGTCAGCAGCGGTACGCGACCAATTTCTCGCAGGTAAGTACGGACTAAGTCTGTAGAAGTCTGAGCAGTTTTCATAGCGATCGGTCTGGTATGAATGGAGTTAATGCAAATATGCTGGTTGTCATGCCTAGCCCACCGAAAGCGATTCGGCAGTTGATTCTCTATGAAATGAATTTTAAGTTATGTTTTTTTGGGAGGATAGACGGATTGGCATGAGAACTAGAGAGGCACTACAACCAGCCCAGAACGACCGAAACAAATAAGCTGCTGGAGCTAATGCCAAGTCCATCATCTTCAGTTGACCTATTGTCATAAATTTTTCTGGCTTAAGCAACATTATAGTTAAATATTGTAACATTTATGAGAAATGTGGTAATTAAAACTGAAAGGATGCTAGATGGTGTTGTCAGTAAGCCCCAGCTAGTATGAGATTACCCAGGGAATGAGAGAACAAATGCATCCTGGAAAACAAATTGAAGAAAATTTTACAAAGTAAGGGTAAAGATGAGAATCTCGCTTCTACTCAGCACTCAGCACTATATTCAGATTAGATAGTTTTATCCTGGCAACTGATAGGCTGATGCGAAGATGTTGCAGGGGACACAGCCATTTAGATTAATCTACTAGATTCATGCTCCAAACCGTCTGGATTGCAAGACACGGAAACCGCCTAGACTTTGTTAACCCTGAATGGTTTAACACAGCAGAGCGACCCTACGATCCGCCTTTGTCAGAAGATGGCATGGTACAAGCCAAGCAACTGGGTCAACGCCTCGTAGGGGAAGAAATTAAGCATATTTTCGCTTCACCCTTTTTGCGAACTGTGCAAACAGCAAGCTTTGTAGCAGACGCTCTCGATTTATCTATCAAGCTGGAGTCGGGTTTGAGTGAATGGCTCAATCCTGCATGGATGAAAACTGACCCAGAAAGATTATCTATAGAAGAATTAAAAGAGCGCTTCCCCCGAATTGACGCCAGTTATACATCCCGCGTTATTGCTCGTTATCCCGAAAGCAACGAGATGGTACTCCAACGTACTAGTGAAACAGCTAAATGTCTGACGAGTGAATTCTCTGAAGATATACTGCTTGTCGGTCACGGAGCTTCAGTGGTTGGTGTTACGCAAGGGTTAGTTGGTGGCACGCCTGAAGTTAACGCTTCCCTGTGTTGCTTGGTCAAACTGGTGCGTCAAGAACAAGAATGGGTGATGGAACTCAACGGTGATACCTCCCACCTCAGCCACACTGAGGACGTTGTTCGGTTTAATTAAAGCACCTAGGAAGCAAAAACCGCCTCGTACAAATTGCAGCTTAAGAAAAATCTGTGTTATATTCTTAAATTGTGCGGACGCATAGCTCAGTTGGTTAGAGCACTACCTTGACATGGTAGGGGTCACAGGTTCGAGTCCTGTTGTGTCCA
>DATNQT010000524.1:0-5562 GCA_036703885.1 Candidatus Sericytochromatia bacterium | reverse complement strand
TACTGAAGCGAGGGGTGGCGCAGCTTTGAATTAACTTGAATCCCTATCAGGGATTGAAACGGCTCCATCAAACAAGTGTCCATCCAAAAGACGAACTTTGAATTAACTTGAATCCCTATCAGGGATTGAAACATGATTATTTCTCGGATTGTGGAGTAGAAGCTATCGCTTTGAATTAACTTGAATCCCTATCAGGGATTGAAACATTTAAGAAAATTAGTGGAGCTTGGCTGGATTGAAAAAAGCTTTGAATTAACTTGAATCCCTATCAGGGATTGAAACTCTCGACTGACTCCCATCTTGACCTCCAAATGGTTAATCTTTGAATTAACTTGAATCCCTATCAGGGATTGAAACTTGAAGCTTCTATAACTCAAATCTTGCATCTGGCGGTTGAAACCGCAGCTACACAAACGAAACCTGCCTACGCAGGTTACAAAACCCTTGCTTTTCAGTTAGTCCGCGTAGGCGGACTTGGTTTATATAGCCCCAGAATTCCATTCTGAGGGCTTGGTGCAAGATGTGACCTAACGAAAATAAATCCGCCCTGCCTTTTTAGGGGGGTTGGGGGAGCTAATCTGGCGCTACTAAGGACATTTCACTCTTAAGTTGATACCAATGCACAGACGTTGCCCCGACAGTAGCTTATCCCTGGTTAAGAGAAGCGATCGCTCTGATTATCCTTTCTTTAGTGTTGTGGAAAACTCGCTAATTTCTGTGGAAAAGCCTTAATGTCTGTGGAAAACTCCTCTATTATTCAGTTTTTTCTGACTCAAAGCTCACCTGATCGGAGCGGTAATCAGGTGGTTCGACATGAATCAAAACTCGAACTGGGCTGAAGCGTTCTTCTAACCGACTTTCCACATCTTCTGTAATTTGGTGTGCGGTTTCCACATCTTGGGCGTCTACAATCATGTGCATTTCAATAAAGACTTGACGCCCTAAAAGACCGCGAGAGGCAATATTGTGACAGTTAATCACCCCAGGAACTTGCATCACAACGTCCTGAATGGCTTCCGGTGCGATCGCCATTTGATCCACCAGCCACGGTAAATTCTCCTTCAACACATTCCAACCGCTAGAGAATACCAACAAGGCTACAGGGAATGAGAGAATTACATCCAGCCACTGAAGTTGAGGCAAATGTAATAATCGTCCCTGCCAGACACCAATCAACCCAAGCAGAACGGTAATTGTCACCCAAACATCACTCATAGTGTGTTGAGCATCTGCGATTAATATTGAGCTACCGACTCGCTTGCCTACATTTCGCTCATAGTAGGTCACAAAAATATTGACACCTAAGACAATTAGCAGCAACCATAATTCGGGAGCAGCAATATTAACAGGGGTCAACTCCTTAAAAAGCCGCTCGACTGCTCCTTGGAGAATTTCAAAACAAGCGATACCTAGAAAAGCAGCAATTCCTAAGGCTGCTACCGCTTCAAATTTCTGATGTCCATACGGATGATCGCGATCGGGTTGGGGGGAAGAGAATCGACTGGCAAGTAAGCCCAAGACGTTGCTAACGCTATCGGTTACACTATGCAAAGCATCGGCTTGTAAACTGAGGGAACCTGTCCAAAATCCCACAACTGCTTTTAACCCCATCACGAACAGGTTGAGCAACAGAGTAATCAGTAAGACTTTACGAACTTCTGCTCGATTGTCTATTACCACAGACATCACCCTATTAATTTTTGATTTTTCTGATATTAAGTTTAGTCTTGAAACCCCTGAAAGAATTGCAAATTAATACTTCTTCGACTAATAAACAACTTTAAATTTTTGGCTTATTGAGATTATTTTTAGATTATTTTTAATAGATAATGATTCTAGTTTGAAGCAAACAGTGGCTCGATCAAACCGCTTGACAATTCAGAAAAAAGTCCTGTTCTTTCAGCAGTTGGCGGCTTTGCTCAATTCTGGCATGACGGTACAGCAGAGCTTAAATCTAGTTGGGAAAGATTACCCTGCGTCCTTCCAGTCCTATCTGCAAACGGTGGCTCAGGCTGTGGGAGGTGGTGAAGACTTGGCTTCGGCAATGGCTATTGATTCTGGCTATTTTGATGGCTGGACGATCGCCTTAATTCGATTAGCAGAATACAGCGGTTCCCTACCACAAACTTGTACTCAACTGGCGATTACAGCGGAAGCTCAAGCTAGGCGAGAACGGCTTTATCGTTCAGTGAGACTATCGGCGATCATTATTATTTGGAGCCTATTAATCCTGATTGCCGTAATTTTCAATCAGACTCCAATGGGTTTCATCAAACCGGAGTTCTGGCTGAGAAGTTTAGCGATCGCTTTGCTTTTAGTAGTAATTAGTTTTTTGGGTTCACGCTACTTCAGTAGGGGATCGTCGCCTTGGCTGAGAAATATGCCCATTGTGGGTAGGCTGATTCAAGTGCGATCGCTCCTTTATCTGGGACACTTACAGTTACCGCTCAGTTGCGGCGTGCCGATTCTAACCGCCTTAGAGTTGGTACGAGAGCATATCCCCGATGCAGTGATGAGGGCAAATCTCGCAAGTGCAACGCGACAACTTCGCGTAGGTCAATCTCTCAGTCACAGTCTCGAAGGCAAGTTACCGCCTATTGCTACCCAAATGATTCGCACAGGTGAAGAAACAGACAATCTCGATACGGCACTACAAAGCCTTACACAGTACTATGAAGGGGATTTAGAACGAAGGCTGCGTTCTTTAGAAGAGAGGTTACGCTCTTTGAGAATTCTGGCGCTCGGTAGTCTAATTGCCGCCGTAGCAATTCGCGGGATGAATTTGCTGCTCAACTTAGTGCCGGATTAAAAAAGCAGCCACCAACGCAAGTACACAACGAAAACCTGAAAGCCTCTTTCCTCTTCCCCACTCCCCACTCCCTACTCCCCAATCCTTTTCAATTAACCTTGGAAACTTTCAGACAACTCCATCAATCTATAAATGGATAAGGATATGGAAACTTCATAAATTGTTAAAACAACTAAACCCCTTAAAATTAAGTAAAAGTGACTCGGTAACTGTGGCACAGGAATTTCACATCTCTGTGACCCCCTTGGGGGGAGATCAATATCTGGTGCGAATCGAACGAGTTGCGCCGGGAGTTCCCTTGGCAGAAGAGCAAGTCCGTTGGCCAATGGAAGATTGGCTAACTCAAGCGCGGCAGTTGATGAATGACCCGCTTTTGGGTGTGTTGCAAGGGAACGCTGCCTTCGGGGAAGATATCTTCTTTTTACCAGAATGGGATGAGCCAGTTAGTCAATCCTCTCTTAACTTGGTGGCGCTGGGTCAGCAACTTTACAATGCTCTGTTTCATGGAAGCCTGCGAGATAGCTGGATGATGGCGCAAGCGATCGCCCAAAATCAACGTCAGGTTTTGCGGTTGCGCTTGGGACTCAAAGGCACGCGCTTACCTCGTTTGCCTTGGGAAGTGCTTCATGCAGGCGATCGCCCCCTAGCAACGGGAACGGATGTCGCATTCTCCCGGTACCAGTTGAGTACTGGGTTGATGAACCCTAGTTATACGCTTCCGGTTAGAAGCCATCAACCCCTGAAAATTCTGATGGTGGTTGCGGGACCAAGCGACCAGGAAAGCTTGGAATTAGCACAGGAAGCAAGTCACCTGCAAGAAGAACTCCGCAGCCGTTCCCCTAATGAAGCACCAACGATTGAACTCACAATTCTGGCACAGCCCGGACGTGAGCGGCTAACTCAAGCCCTTGAACAAGGACAATATCAAGTTTTTCACTACGCCGGACACAGTAATTTGGGTGATTCCGGGGGTGATGTCTACCTGGTTAGTGATAAAACGGGTTTAACTGAGACGTTAAACGGTGATGACTTAGCGGGATTGCTGGTGAACAATGGCGTTCAGCTAGCTGTATTCAATTCCTGTCGCGGCGTTTATACAGCAACCTCAGAGGCAGTAGAAAACGGGAAAGAGCGCAATTTAGCAGAAGCCTTGGTTAAGCGGGGGATTCCGGCAGTCCTGGCAATGGCGGAACGAATTCCCGATGAGGTGGCGTTGACTCTGACTCGATTGCTTTACCGCAACTTGAATCAGGGCTATCCCATCGATCTCAGCCTCAGTCGGGCGCGGCAGGGATTAATTGCAGCTTACGGCTCAAATCAGTTGTATTGGGCGCTACCAGTTCTCTATCTGAATCCAGGATTTGATGGTTTCCTGACAAATAGTAATCACGGCACTCACGATCGCTCTGAACTATTTGCCTTAGCCGATCCGCTGGAAATACCCCCAGCTTTACCTAAGGACAATGCACTATTTCCCAGATCGGGAGTTCTAAATTCTGCAAGTTTTCCGGATGATGAGGATGACTTATATCCTCCCTCCAGAGCAGAGTTAGGTGAGTATGACGATGATTCTTTAAATTTTAGCGATCTAGATTCAGACGATCCAGACGGTGACGATACCTCTGTTTTTATTAGAGATTTACTGACTCAGCTTGACTCTAAACCAGCAAGCAGCGAACCAGTAGTGCCGATCGCAAATTTTGAGAACAACTCGAAAGCGCCGTCAGACGTTGCCGCATCGGCATTGCCCTCTAATCCTCCCAACCCCCAACCTTCTCCCCAAAGGGAATCAGGAACAATACTCCCTCCTGATGGAGTTCCTCAAGGGTTACAACCCCAAACCAACAATCCTATCAACACGACTGCATCAGTGGGACGCAGTAATACAAGGGGTTCGAGGCGCTGGTGGGAAACCATCAAAGGTTTGCCCAGGCTGTGGATGGTGCTGGGGACAACGGGTATTATTGCGATCGCCTTATTAGGCTTCTGGTTTTTCCAAAGTCGCGAACGGCAACCGGGCGCTTTGCTCGGTGGCAGTTCTACCGAAATCCCCGGTATTGGGTCGTCTCCTGCAAATCCTGTACCTGTGGATTTGAAAACAGGTGAAACCTCAAAAGTTACAGCACTGGCGATCGAACAACTGAGCCAGGGTAATATTGCTGCCGGACAAAAGACTGTAGAGGCATTGCTGAACCGAGAAGCCTTGCAACAAGCTTCTGCCGCCCTTGGTGTTGTTCCCAAATCCCAACTTGAAGACCCTTCTATCAGTTTCTTAAAAGGGCGTCTGGCATGGCAGTCTATTAAAAAAGGGAGTAAGGACTACGGTTTGAGTGATGCTCGACGGTTCTGGTACACAGCTCACAAGGCACAGCCCAAAAATTCTGCGTACCTTACCGCTCTAGGTTTTGCCTATTATGCAGAAGGGGATTTCGACCGAGCGAACCAAGCTTGGTTCGATGCCCTGTACCTGACGGAAGAAGCGAAAGGGACACAGGCGCAGGCAAGCACTGCCAAAAAAGATGCTTTAACTATCTATGCAGGGCTAGCGATGGGACTGCGCCAATCCGCGCAAAAGCAACCTGCGGCTAAACGGGCTAATTTATTGAGTGAATCGATCAAGCTGCGCCAAAAAGTACTAAATGACGACCCCATTGACTTCCAACCGAATGCTTTAAGCAAAAACTGGCTTTGGACAGAGAAAGCCATCCAAGACTGGCGATCGCTTTTAGCGGCTAGTAAATAAGGTAACCTTA
>DATNQT010000523.1:0-9423 GCA_036703885.1 Candidatus Sericytochromatia bacterium | reverse complement strand
ATCAGCACGATGGCATTCAACCTGAACGGGTTCAACTTCAACCAGTCCGTCATCGACTCACAAGGTCGTGTAATCGGAACCTGGGCTGATGTACTCAACCGCGCTAACTTGGGTATGGAAGTCATGCACGAGCGCAATGCTCACAACTTCCCTCTCGACTTGGCTGCTGGTGAGGCAGCTCCTGTAGCGCTAACCGCTCCCGTTATCAATGGTTAATTGCTAACCATCAACTGAATAAAAAAAGCGCTCTCTCTTAAGGGGGCGCTTTTTTGTTGTTTTGTTTTGGTAATGATTAATGGCTAAAAGCCGCACTTATAGCAGTAGTCACTTAGACTCTTGACAGTGTTTAGCGCCAAAAGCCCTGAAAAGACTAGGTTTTTACTCAGCACTCAGTTCACAGTGAGCGTTCGACTGAGCGCTCACGCCGAAGTCTTGTCGAACTGCACTCAGCACTTTGCTATAGCAATAGCCTCCTTCAAATATGAGAATATTTTTCTCATATTTCACCTCAAGCTTTAAGAATTTTCCGAAATAAAGTAAACTTTTGTTAAGAAAGTAAAGGAGTAATTATTTTGACAACCCAAACTGGATTCGGGAAGGTTCAAGCGAAGAAGCAAACTGTAAAGAAAAACAAGACAAAACGAGCAGCAGCTTCAAAGCAGTACAACGAGATGAAGAAGTCAGGGCTGCCGGAATTTAATATTTTTGTGCGTATTCAGGGAGAGAAAAACTGGTTCCCAGCAGGTTCGATGACGGTGAATCGCAGCAGTCAAATTAACCAAGGACTGTTTCAGCAAGAAGAGGAATTGCTCAAAGGTGTTTTCCGGCTATTTCCAAAGCTTCGCAAGCACCAAAGCCAGTTGGAGTACGGTTATCGCCTTAAGGAATTTAATGATGAGCCAATTACAGTAGCCGTTCGCCCTACAGCATCAACAGCTAACTTGATTCAATCAACAATTGCAAGTGTAAAAGACCGCTTCTCTGCTCTACTCAAGCGAAGTTGAGGCATCAGACTTTTATAGCAATGGTGATTAGCATCACTTAAAAGTTACGGGAAACCCCTCTACAGGTTAAGTAAATCTTCACGACAATCAATATTAGTAGTTCATTTGTATCGGCAGTGAATGCCTGTGCCACTCTGAATCAGGAGTATAAGCGCTCGCTAATACTCCTTAAGCAGAATTCTCTCAGATCACAGGTTTCGCTGCCTGATATCAACGACAAACTACCTGTTTAAAAGCACTTTAGAGTAAATATCCGAAACGAAACGCTACTGATGATTGCAACCGTAACAGCTAATAACCCTTTGTTAATCGGCAAAGGGCTTCCTCCCTTTGAAGCCATTAAGCCAGAGCACGTAGTGCCTGCGATGACACAGCTCTTAGCTGAACTAGACGAAGAGCTTGCCATTTTAGAGGCGAAAGTAACGCCTACTTGGAGCGGTTTAGTAGAACCCCTAGACCGCTTGGGCGAACGCCTTACTTGGAGTTGGGGTATAGTAGGGCATTTGATGGGCGTCAAGAATAGCCCCGAACTGCGCGAAGCTTACGAAACCGTTCAGCCTCAAGTCATTCAATTCTCCAATAAGCTCAACCAAAGCCAACCTCTCTACAAAGCCTTCAAAGCGCTGCGTAACGGCGACGAGTGGAGTAGCCTAGAGCCAGCTCAAAAGCGGATTGTGGAAGCTGCTATTAAAGATGCTGAACTTTCAGGTGTTGGTTTGGAGGGTGAGAAGCGGGAACGCTTTAACGCTATCCAACTAGAACTTGGAGAAATTTCTACCAAGTTCTCCAACCATGTGCTAGATGCCACTAAAGCATTTAGCATGAAGCTCACCAGCAAGGAAGATGTCGATGGTCTACCCCCAAGCTTAACCAGTCTCGCTGCTCAGGCAGCTCGTGCTGCGGGTGAGGAAGACGCGACTGCTGAGAATGGTCCTTGGCTGATTACCCTGGACTACCCTAGCTATGTCCCCTTCATGCAGCACAGCACCCGTCAGGACTTGCGAGAGAAGCTTTACAAAGCTTTTATCAGCCGTGCCTCTACGGGCGAGTTGGATAACACCCCATTAATCGAGCGGATTTTAGAACTGCGGAAAGAAAAAGCGCAGTTGCTAGGCTTTAGCAGTTTCGCAGAATTGAGCCTCGCCCGTAAGATGGCTCCCAATGTTGAGGCGGTGGAAGCCCTATTGGAAGAACTACGTAGTGCCAGCTATGATGCCGCACGTCAAGACTTAGAGGAACTGAAAGCGTTTGCCGCGTCTAAGGGTGCAGCAGAAGCCAATGACTTGAAGCATTGGGATATCAGCTTTTGGGCGGAGCGCCAACAGGAAGAAAAGTTTGCCTTCAGTGCCGAAGAATTGCGTCCCTACTTCCCCTTACCTCAGGTGCTGGATGGGT
Organism: Candidatus Sericytochromatia bacterium; assembly: GCA_036703885.1. Classification (GTDB taxonomy): domain Bacteria; phylum Cyanobacteriota; class Cyanobacteriia; order Cyanobacteriales; family Coleofasciculaceae; genus CADCTM01. Next base: position 7,024 of record DATNQT010000523.1, on the reverse strand, counting down.
TATTTTCCCTTGTGAAGCGCCTCTTTAGTGTCACCGTCACTGCCGCTGACGGACAAGCTCCCGTGTGGCATGAGGATGTACGTTATTTTCAAATTGCTGATGAAACAGGTACACCGATCGCCAACTTTTATTTAGATCCTTATAGCCGTCCTGCTGAGAAGCGGGGTGGTGCTTGGATGGATGATTGTATCGGTCGTGCCAAAATTGCGGAGGCGGGTACTACTACTACGCGCTTACCCGTGGCGTATTTGGTGTGCAACCAAACTCCTCCAGTAGATGGTAAGCCCAGTTTGATGACCTTTAATGAAGTGGAAACCCTGTTCCATGAATTTGGTCACGGTTTGCACCATATGCTGACAAAGGTGGATTATGCCGGGGCAGCAGGCATCAATAATGTGGAATGGGATGCGGTAGAGTTGCCCAGCCAGTTCATGGAAAATTGGTGCTATGACCGACCAACCTTGTTTGGTATGGCGAAGCATTATGAGACGGGTGAGCCTTTACCACAGCATTATTACCAGAAGCTGTTGGCGGCACGTCATTACATGAGTGGTAGTACGATGTTGCGGCAGTTACACTTTAGCCGTGTTGACCTGGAATTACATCACCGCTATGTCCCAGGTGGTAGCGAAACTCCAGCGGATGTGCGTAACCGTATTGCTAAGACTACAACAGTTTTGCCGCCGCTGCCGGAAGATGCCTTTTTATGCGCATTTGGACATATCTTTGCTGGGGGCTATGCGGCAGGATATTACAGCTACAAATGGGCTGAAGTCCTGAGTGCTGATGCATTTGCAGCCTTTGAGGATGCTGGCTTAGATAACGAAGAAGCGATCGCCTCCACAGGTAAGCGCTATCGTGAGACTGTACTTGCTTTAGGCGGTGCCTTGCATCCGATGGAAGTGTTTAAGGCATTCCGGGGACGGGAACCGAGTACCGTTGCTTTACTCAGACACAGTGGTTTGGCTACTGCGTCTTAAGATGAATGGCACTGACATAAGCCTTATTGGGTAACTTTGTAGGCTGGGTTGAGGCAACGAAATCCAACCTACCATTTCTAATCTTCGCTTAAGTCAGTGCCATTCCTCCTAGGAGCGATGTGATGTACGACTTCAACGGTTGGTAAAAGGGTATTACTTAAAACTTAAACGCTCAAGCACATTGAGTTTCTTTGTTATTTTTAGTACGACAGGCATCCCTCTAGTTAGTTGACTCTTTCCTTCTCGATCCGCCCCTGAAAAAACGAGTTTAACGTAAGCTGATTGGTCTTTTGAACCCTGCAACTGGTGCTGCCCTCTAACTTCATCCAAAAAACCCCCACTTCTATCAATTTTGACAACTCGTGCTTGATAATTTTTATCTAATTCAGGTATGAAGACTGTTACTTGGCTATCTATAGATATTTGTGCTGCTTGATCTTGTGTTAGATAAGCCTCAACTGTGGGTTCTGCAAGCTCAGGCTGCAACAACATTAAAGTTTCACTACGATTGACCGTGTTGCCTGGAGACTTAACAACTTTTAGGATAGAAGCGGAAAATGGAGCGCGATAAACAACAGAAGACAGATTTTGTTGAGTGACTTTTTCTATGTCGGATTGCAAAGTATTTAAATTCGGCTTTTGTGTAACTAGGATTTTTAAATTATCTTTTTGCTTTTGAAGCGCTTTTAAATCCTGCTTTTGCTTCTGGAGGGCTTGCTCTAAAGTGCTGAGTTTCCGTGCGGCTAGCTGTACGCGATCGCCGGCATCTCGAACATCTGCTGTCAGGCGTGGAAGATTGCCAACTAAGTTATCACCATTGTAAAAATTTCCTTTTTGCACAGTATCCATTGCCGTTTCAGCAATTTGTAATTCTGCCTTCCCTTCTCTGAGGTCAGCAGCTACATCTGCGAATTTAGAATTTATTGAATCGAAGGTTTGCTGACTCACAGCACCTGCTTGGAGGAGAGCCGAAAACCTCTCTCGCTTGTTTTTCTCTGCTTGGTACTGCACCGTCAGTGCCTCAACTCTAGCACGGGCGGAAGCAAGCTTATTTTGAGCGATCGCTTTATAAGACTTGAATTTTTCAATCTCTTGTTGCCTTAGGGACTCTGCCTTTTGCAGTACAGAGCGAGCTTCAGCTACCTCTACACGAGCTAATTCAGCTTTTTGAGTAAGGGTATCGATATTCTCTATTTCATTTCGACTGAGAGCATTAATATTTCCAATCTCATCTCGATTCAGTGCATCGACCTGGCGAACCTCCTTTTCAGCAATAGAGCGAGCCATTTCTTCATCATTGATACGGAATAAAGGTTGACCCGCTTCGACTTTCATTCCTTCATGTACGTAAACCTGACTCAAAGTCCCCCATCTTGTGGAGATCATTGGTTCAATCGGCTTGGTTATAACCGCAGATTTTATCTGCATTTGAGTTAAAGAACCATGCAAGCCTCGTAGTGTATAAAACACCAAAGTTCCTCCCATTGCTAAATAAAGCAAAGAGAAGAAAAAAGACTTTGGCTTAAGCCTGTTTAAAATTTTGCCATAACCTAGATTTGTTTGAGAGCTATCAGATACAATCTCACCAGTCGTACCATTTTCTTGAGTAGGAGCTTCTATCGGTGTTATTTCACCTTTTAGCAAATTATCAATAGCTTGCTGAAGTAACTCTTTTTCAAGTTGTGTTAAATTAAGAAACCGCGCTTCTAATTTACCTTCAATGGCAGATAAGCCCACGATTTCAATAACAGTATCCGTTGAAATGTTAATTCCTTCTCTAAAACTTAAAGAAAAATAAATCGGCAAACAATCTCCAACTTTAGCCTTTTGTCTAAATCCCTTAGTCTGAAACCCCTCAATGCTCCAGCTTTCAACTTGGTACTTTAATTCATCAATTGTTACAATAGCAGGTGCAGTAACTCGAATTTCAGGATGGTGGTTATTAAACTTTTGTTTTCTTTCCATTGAAAAACCTCAAAACTCTCTTGACACACTTTTGCTGTCGAGATGCTGTTAGCTCATAGCCTGAATAGAATCGGCAATGACTCTGGCTACTACATCTCGATTGGTAGGGCTGTATCGGATACTCTGCTCTAGTTCAATGTGAGTAAAGGGTGTTCCCACGCTATGACAATAAATACCTTGCACATTATGGGTGCCACCTAGATGTGAAAAGGTTTTACCTGCTAAACCCTGATTCAGTCGCAGATTCAGCGGAGCAGATGCAGAGAGTCTGTTGTACATATAACTTTGAAAACCACGCGCTTTCATCCGCTGGCTTAAATCTGAAATCTCAGCAGATACAGTACCTCGACCATCAGATAAAACAGACTGAGTGCCTGCTGGAAAATCTGCTTTAGTTGAAAGACTAAAGCCATGAATTTGCCAAGTTTTGTTGTTAGATAAAACCCAAGCTTTGTGAACTTCTTGAAAAATAGATTGTATAGCGTTACAGACATCTGCTGTTTCAGAACCATTAGCGTTACGGTGTGCCCCAGCTAATAAAAAACCACGAGCTGCCGAACGTATGAAAGCTTTGGCTCCAATTTCTTCTGTGAATCTATCAAAAAGAATATGGGGAACCTCCACTAAGGCATCAGCACTGTGATCCGCATTAATAAAGTAAGACCCCCAACCTCGCAGTGGGCGATCTCTTACGCGCTTCTCTCTCAAACCGTAAAGAACTTGCTGCGTGGGGGTATCAATAAACCGCACTAATTCATAATTAAGGAAATTTGCTTTATTTAATGCCCCCTTAATATCTTGGGATATTAAAGCGTTAGCGAGGAGGCTAAAACTTTTTAAATCATTGGCTGTGGGAGGCTGATAAAGATTAGATTCCTTTGGTAATGCCAATTTTTTCAGTCGGCTCACTTCATCTAAGAAATCACCAGACTCATTAATTATGTCTATCTCACGCTCACGTTCCGCCGCTTGGCTCTCATCACTGAAGAGTTTTTTTGATTGACAAGAGAATAAGGAGCCTGAAACTATACCTACTAAAACCCCAGATATCGTATGACCTAAAAAGATACAGGTTTTTCTTCTTGTTATCCGTGTCATTAGTCTCATATTATAATCAAGATATTCTGTTAAAAAATTACAGTATTAGATTTTTTATTAATTAGACTTCTCTAGCGACTGTTAGGAATTTCTAGCTTAATACTACTGTGGACAACTCTTTGGTAAATAAATAGGTGACTATTGCAACTGCGACAGTCGCCAGCATATATATAAAAATTTGCTTTTTGGCATATAATATTCCGTCGTTAACATAAGACATCATAGCGACAATGACAAAAACATTGCTACCTTTAAACGGCAAAATAGTTGAATCTAAATTTAAAAATATAATTTCGGTTGACCAAACAAACATAGTACTTAAAAACAAAGCTAAAGCATAACGATTTAAACCGATAGTCAGAGTTACTTCGCAGAGCGATTGTGTTATCAAATAGACAACAAAACAACCAAGCAAAAAGATTACTGCACTTAAAGGATAGACGAGTAGTGCAGCAGCGACGGGAGCAACCATGTAACCACCTGAGCGAACGCCTTTATAGCGATAGAAAAGATACCCCACTGCTAGAGCAATATAAAACTGGATGAGAGGAAACTTAAATTCCAGTGTTTCTTTACCAGCATATAACGGTCTGAGAGTATCAAAATTTATATTCAATAAGTAGGAACCGATTAGATAAACAATTGCCAAAGAAAAAGCGGTTGCTAGTGTTGTTACAGCTATCCCTTTTACTACCTTTCTCATTTTTTGTTTAGTAAAAGTGAAAGCAATGACTGCTGGTAGTAAAGTACCAGATAGATTATCAAGGGAGGGAACTAGCCATCCGAGTTGAACGTACACAAGCGCGACCAGATTAGCGATCGCCAAAGAAATTGTTGACAGGATATACATGGGAGTCCTGCGCTTGTAACTTGTTTTCTCCAAAAAACGCTCGTAGATAAAATAGACAAGAAATGCTAAGGCTAAGATACTAATACACCAAATAGGTGATATCAAGAACAAGATGATAATCAAGCCAGGAACAATTACACCCCCAGGATTAACTCCAGATATATTTTTATAGGTGACAGCTGCAAAAGTCCCAATCACCAAGGCTAATCTACTAATTTCAGGAGTGTTGAGTGCTTCAAACATTAGCTTTTTCTGCTTTTTTGGGATAAAGTTTAGATGGTTCTTCTTTTGAAGCTTTCTCCAACCTCAATTCTTCTTCAAAGAAATGTAAAAGCTTTTCTGCTTGCTCCGTGTGAATATTCACGGCTCCTATTAAAAGAACTTTATTTTCCTTAATTCCAGCAACAATTTCATTGAGTAGTTCGGTAGCTGAGGTATTTTTGAATTTTGTAGAGTTGCCTAAATTGACTACCCTACCAGAAGCGATAGAAAATACTTGATTGACTACCGATTCGTAAGCGCCCAAGGTAATAACTCGATCAAACTGTAGATCTCGTGCCATGCCAGCGAATAATTCAACACGGGTTGGGCGATCGTGGCGGTTATTCAGTAAAACTACTTTTTTATAACTGGGAAGTTGTTTAAATAGCTTTAGGCAAACTTCGATAAAGCTTTCCCGGTCATTAACAGCAAATAGATTTGCCCAGGCAAGCGTGTAACTATTAAACTTTATATACTCGATATTGAAAGCGCCTGGATCGGCAACAGCAGATTGCATAGCTTTGAGTGCCCGCTCTCTCGGTAGGTTGAGAAGTTTGGCAACTTTGTAGCCAATAGCAACGTTTTCTTCATGGGCAAAGTGAGAAAAACCTTCCATATCTGTGGGGTTCACGCTATTCTTATCAGCAACAAGCATCAAACAGTTTTTTTTTTGCATTCTTCCACAAAATCTTGAGTAATCTAGGTTGAGATTCTGAGGTAATCAAAATGCCATCTTCAGGGATTGTTTTAGATAAAGACTCGGCGATTTCTTCTAGCGTTTCGCCCATGTAATCAGGATGGTCGTAGCGAACGTTGGTAATAATACCAATGTGCGAATGCATGACTTTCTCTTCCAGCCATTTGGCATAGACAGGGTTAACCGCCATACACTCCATCACTATGGCTTGCGCTTTCTGACGACAAAAACCCTTTAAGATTTTGACCTGTTCGTTGACGTTAGCGTAACCCTTACGTTTAAAGTCAAAGTCCTCTCCATCTGGTCGGATGATTCTAGCAGCACTGCCTGTGGTTTTACCAAAAGTATGATATCTGGCTTCTCTAAATACAGCTGCGGTATATCTTGTAACAGTTGACTTGCCCCTAATTCCGTTAACATGGACTCGCCATTGAATCCGATCTCGCTGCTTTTTAAAATTTAGGTAGGAGACTAAAAGCCAAGATATATAAAAATAAAGTGCTGCTAAAGATAATAAAAAAATAGTCATTGTTGTCCCCCTAGGACTTCAGTTACTTAAACTGTCTGGAGAGTAAAAAAGATTTATTAATTTAATTTTTATTCATTTAATGATAATCAGCAAGATATATTTTGGAGTTTAGATAAATTTGAATGGCTAAATATGCTATTAAAATAGAGGAATGTTTAGTTAGTTTATTTTTCTTTATATCAAGTGATATAACTATTAAATAAACAAAAAAATATGACTTAAGATAGAAGCTAATCTACTTTTATTGTGCAGCCACTAGTTCAAATTACAGCGGCTTGAAATGTTACGCTGATTAACCGCTGTTTTTAAAACACGTTGGCTTCAGGATCAGCACCTCATTACATGCTGGCTCATTGTTTGGATTATTCTCGATTATTATCGTCTGAATGGCACTGACTTAAGGGGCGATCGCGTTGAACCCAAACATGGTAAAAAATTCTCCCAGGCTGGATTTGAGTAACTCACCGCCCAAGAGATGGTATTATCAGTGCCTCTACTATTAGGCCCAAACCCGTAGAAATTCTCAAGCGCAAATTTAATAACAGTGTCTAGAAGTATTGATTGCCCCGTTCAGGACAGGGGAAGTGACTCTAGAAGAGCCAACTCTATCCCAAGAAGCCGCGCTATAATAAGTTACCTCTTTA
>DATNQT010000522.1:0-3959 GCA_036703885.1 Candidatus Sericytochromatia bacterium | reverse complement strand
CTAAACTTCTTAAGTTGTGGCGACATAGATTCCCTCTGACTAGATTACATCCGTTTTATAGCAGGAGTCACATAGGTTAGAACCGTTTTGAGCGCCCTTGCGCCCTAAAACTACTATGTTTTCACTCAGTTCACAGTGAGCTTGTCGAACTGCACTCAGCACTTTGCTATATGTCTCATGCTGCAAGAGCGTATGATCGAAAGATGAACAGATAGTAGACTCCGATGGACAGCACGCAGCCAAAACTTCGTCTATATCTCTTGGCAGGACTATTTATCCTGTTTTGTAGTGTCTCTTTTTTCCTGACTCGCTTGGATCGCGCCGCCGCTAGTCCATCTTCTCTAGCTGGGTTAGGTGCTTTAAGGGAAATGGCGCAACAGTCTGTTCCTTACGATATCGCTCTGAGCAATGGTAAGCCAACTCTTCTAGAGTTTTATGCCGACTGGTGTACAAGCTGTCAGTCATTAGCTCCAACCCTCAGCAAATTTCACGAAGAGTATGGTTCGCAAGTCAACTTTGTTATGCTCAATGTTGACGAACCGCAATGGAGTCAACAGCTTAAACAGTATCAGGTTAAGGGAGTGCCTCAGTTTTTCTTCATGAGGTCCGATCGCAGCGTAGTTAAGACACTAGTGGGTAGTGTACCAGAACCAATTCTTGGTAAGTTGTTTGAGCAGTTAGTCAATCCTACCTAATCAGGCTGGTTCTTCCGTCTTCCCCAGTCCCCTGCTGCTTCTTGGTTAAACTTTGTCTGCCTCATCAAGCAACCCCTTACCATTGGAGCCGTTGAAAAACGGTGGTTGTGCCCCAAACTAAAGCGGCTAGAGCTTGAGTGATAACACACAAGAGGATAGCGACTACAGCAATAACTAGACCACAGGTGACGATCTCCAAGTTTTCTGAAAACATAGTCCACTGAGGTTTTTGCTGGCTGTTTACAGAGATTCCTTGTAGGCCATTAATTTGCAACATTTTGGCTAAACCCGCAGAGCGGTGATTTGTGCTTGTGTTTACAGTATTGAGGCTTGATGTCTACGCTCGCGGTCGCCTAATGTCTAATTTTGGGTTTAGATCTTCAGTTTATCCAAAATATTATCTGCATTAAAAAACCTCTTAGCTGCTCTACGTCAGTCCAGCCCAGTATTTTACAAATTTTTAAGTTAATTAAAGTTTTAAGGATATGCGATCGCCTTTATGGCAAAAAAGGCTTGATTCTGCCTGTCTGTCTATCTTGGTTCGTTAACTGCATCAACCTTTAGGCTGAACTACCACTAGCTTTATGTAAAAAATGCATAAAAAATATGCTTTTTATTCATAACCTGTAATATTTTGTGACTAAAGATACAAATATTAGTAACCAGCTTACATAACCTTATTTGCAATGAGCAATCGAATCAGCGCTCTGGATGACCTTTCCGGCAGTTGAGCGCTATGTACAGAGAAAAAACATATGACAAGCGCAACTAAGCCAGCAGCAAGCCTAAACAAATTTGAAAAATTTAAAGCCGAAAAAGATGGTCTTGCCGTGAAGGCAGAACTAGAGCATTTTGCCCAACTTGGCTGGGAAGCGATGGATGAAACCGACCGAGAGCATCGGCTCAAGTGGTTAGGAGTTTTCTTCCGCCCCGTCACTCCCGGCAAATTTATGCTGCGGATGCGCCTACCTAATGGCATTCTCTCCAGCGCTCAAACGCGGGTATTAGCGGAAGTGGTGCAGCGCTATGGAGAAGAGGGTAATGCTGATATTACGACTCGACAAAATATTCAACTTAGAGGCATCCGGCTGGAAGACATCGCCGATATTTTCAGCCGATTTGACTCAGTGGGTTTAACCTCCGTGCAGTCCGGTATGGACAACGTCCGCAATATCACGGGTTCTCCAGTGGCTGGGATTGACGCCGCCGAGTTGATCGATACGCGGGAGTTGGTACAGCAGGTTCAAGACATGATCACCAATTGTGGTCAGGGCAACCCAGAGTTTAGCAATCTCCCCCGAAAATTCAATATTGCGATCGCAGGGGGTCATGACAACTGCGTCCATGCGGAAATCAACGACCTTGCCTTCGTTCCTGCCTACAAAGATGGAATCTTAGGCTTTAACGTCATCGTTGGCGGCTTCTTCTCCGCCAAACGTTGTGATGCCGCTATTCCCCTTAAAGCCTGGGTGACGACTGACGATGTTGTTGATGTATGCCGTGCTGTCTTAGAAGTCTACCGCGACCATGGCTTACGGGCGAACCGACAAAAAGCCCGTCTGATGTGGCTGATTGATGAATGGGGTATTGACAAGTTTCGCACAGAAGTGGAAAACCAGTTAGGGCGGAAGCTGGAAGCCGAGGCAGAAAAAGATGAAATCATCTGGGAAAAGCGCGACCATATCGGCGTCTATCCGCAAAAGCAACCCGGACTGAATTACGTCGGGCTACATATCCCGGTTGGACGCCTCTACGCTCAAGATTTATTCGACCTGGCACGCATCGCTGAAGTTTACGGCAGTGGTGAAATTCGCCTGACCGTCGAGCAAAATGCGATCGTCCCGAACGTTCCCGATTCTCGCCTAGAAGCGTTCCTCGCTGAACCCTTATTGGAACGATTTTCAACTAACCCTGACCCTCTGACACGCGCTTTAGTGTCTTGTACGGGCGCTCAATTTTGCAACTTTGCCTTGATTGAAACGAAAAATCGAGCGCTGGCGACCATTAAAGAACTCGAAGCCGAACTCAATTTCCCACGTCCGGTACGGATTCACTGGACAGGTTGCCCCAACTCTTGCGGACAACCACAAGTGGCAGACATCGGTCTGATGGGTACTAAGGTTCGCAAAGATGGCAAAGCAGTCGAAGGCGTCGATCTTTATATGGGTGGCAAAGTTGGAAAAGACGCCCAACTCGGTAGCTGCGTCCAAAAAGGCATTGCCTGTGCAGACCTGAAACCCCTATTACGAGATTTACTCATTCAACAGTTTGGAGCTAGGACGAAGCAAGAAGCCGTATTTTCCTCCTAAACGTAACCGTCCCAGAGCATTTAATCCTTCTCCCAATCTCAGATCAGCAGTTAGGGAAACCGTCAAACCTCCCCTTAACACCTTCACAAAATAGCAACCCAGATATGAGCAACTTTTCTAGACGGCAATTCATCATCACCGCAGGCGCTGCCACAGCTACTTCCTTATTAGCTCACGGCTGTAGTACTGGTCCCCTCGACCGCTCAGGTGGTAGCAAATCATCAGCTAGTACAGCTAGCACTGATAGCCAACCCGTTGCGAAACTCGATCCTCCGGAAGTCAAGAAGGCAAAGTTGGGATTTATCGCTCTGACTGATGCGGCTCCCCTGATTGTTGCCCAACAGAGAGGCTACTTCAAGAAGTACGGCATGGATGAGGTTGAAATCGTCAAGCAAGCGTCTTGGCCCGTAACCCGCGATAACTTAGAACTGGGTTCTGGTGGCGGCGGTATTGATGGGGCGCATATCTTGTCTCCCATGCCTTACTTAATGACTTTGGGGAAAATCACTAAGCAGCCAGTACCCATGTACATCCTGGCGCGGTTGAATACCAACGGTCAGGCAATTTCAGTTTCCAATACCTATAAAGACCTGAAACTTGGCGCAGATAACAAAGGACTCAAAGAAGCTTTTGCTAAATCTGCGGGTAAGGAACTCAAGGCAGCTGTTACCTTTCCCGGTGGCACTCACGACCTGTGGATGCGTTACTGGTTAGCAGCTGGCGGCATCGATCCGAACAAAGATATTTCTGTCGTCCCCGTACCACCGCCCCAAATGGTAGCGAATATGAAAGTGGGCGGTATGGAAGCCTTTTGTGTGGGAGAACCCTGGAACGCACAGCTGATTAATCAACAACTGGGTTATACCGCTCTGATTACGGGAGAACTCTGGAAAGACCACCCGGAAAAAGCTCTGACGATGCGCAAGGATTGGGTTGATAAAAATCCCAAGGCAGC
>DATNQT010000521.1:0-3189 GCA_036703885.1 Candidatus Sericytochromatia bacterium | reverse complement strand
CCACTTGCGGAAGGGGCAGCGATGCCGGAGAAACCGTTGATAAACTTCATTAAGGGTTTTGGGTAATATAGACAGGTTTTTCAGAGAAAGCTCACCTGTCCCAATGCCATCTACGAGCAGGCGAGTGTACAGGAAGTTGCCCTTGGAAAGCTCTTTAACTTCCCGCACTAGCGTTTCAGCAGAAAGCTCAGCCTGCTCTAGTCGAGTCTGGAATTCTGACTCTGGCTGTACGACTAAATCCTCTACCCGACCGCCGACATAACGCTCAATATCCTTCAAATTCTGCGCCAACAGTTCCTCTAGCTTGTAAAGCTTCATCAACTCAAACTGTTGCAAGACTCGTAAATCTGGACGTGCTGTGAGGATAAACCGAATCCAAGAGGGTAGCCCATCTGCTTGAGACAGGGCTGCCAGCAGTGTTGCCATGTTGTCCCTTCCGGTTGTGGTAACTGCCTCATCCAGCGAGTCAATCAGAAGTATCTTCAGAGTTGGAAGGGGTTCATTATGTTCGGCATAGAGGTCAGGCAGTGCTGCCAGTGGTGCCCGCAGCAGAATCTCCAGTTCCTCCCTGGGGTCGCTCTCTTTGAGATTCTCAATGTAAATGCCCGTCACCTGACTATTGCTCAGAGACTCAATATTGATGTTGACATCAATCCTTAGGCGAATCGGGTCAATTGTCTTTGCTAGAGCTTCACCATAATGTGGTAGAGTCTTCCCCAGTTGAGCTGCCAGCGATCGCAATACTCGCCCTGGTCTAACTGTTTCCACATCCCCAGCCCGACAGAAGTGATAGGCGACGATATCACTACGGAGTTGGGTCAGTTTAGCAGCGATCGCACTTTTGCCAACGCCTGGTTCACCCGTCAGCAGGTAGAACTGCTCATCGCCCTGTTTCAACCAACGGTCAATCTGCTCAAAAAGCCATTCTCGTCCGGTGAAGCGTTCTGTGAGGCGATCAATGTAGCGGGTAAAATCAATAGGAGCGAGACGATTGAGTGCAGAGGAAACCATTCATTTACTCCAGGTTCAGTAAGTACTCTCGCAACGAGGGATGAAAGATGGCGAAGGTTTCATAGGTTTCCTCGCCTTCCCCAATGCACCCAACATCCAAAAACTGTCTCAGTCCCCACAAGTCTTGCCGCACCAACCTGGGTCGAATTCCGGTCAAGCTGACTAACTGGTCTTCAGTCAAAGGTTCCTGAGCCTTTGCTAATACCTTCAGGATTTCTTGGCATCGTTCCGCCAACTCATCGACTGAAAACCACTTTGATAAATCCTTGGCGTAAGTTTCAGCCAAACTTTCAGGCAAAACCGTTAGATTGTTCAACGAGTGTTTTCCAGCTTCGAGGTCATCGAGTAGAAATCGGACGTAGCGAAAGTTACCCATTGAAAGCTGGGTCAACTCATCCACCCGTGTTTTGAAGGACATCTGAGCTGCTTCTAGCTGATTGTGAAAAGCGGGTTCTGCAAGTCGTTTCTGGATGTAGTGCCGAATATCTGCCAGATTCTGCTGGGACATTTCCTCCAGCTTGTAGGGTGGGAGGGGTTCAAATTCTCGCAACACTCTCCGGTCTGGACGCGAGGTGAGAATAAATCGAACCCAGGATGGTAAACTTTCATCCTCCAACAAGGCTGCTAGCAATGTCACAATGTCTTCATCATCCTGTGCAGCGTCTTCCGTTGAGACTGCCACATCCAGGGCATCAATCAGGAAAATTGCCCGTTCTGGAGCTGGCTTGTGGCGCTCGTCGTAGATTTTAGGCAACGCTGCTAAGGGTGCCCGGATCAGAATATCCAGTACATTCTCCAAGTTTTCCTTTTCCAGGTCACTTGGATTCAGGTTTTCAATGTAGACTTCTCTAATCTTGCTATCACTCGCTTGCTTAACCTGGATTTTGACATCCGCTTCCAAGGTTGCCTTAATCGTATTGAGCAACGCTAGACCGTAGTCTGGCACAGTTGCCATCAGTTGAGCTGTAAGCGATCGCAATATTCGTCCCGGTTTCAAGGTTTCCAATTCTGCTGCTTGACACAAGTGATAGGCAACAATGTCCTTGCGGGTTTGAATTAGGTGAGCTGCGATCGCACTTTTTCCCACTCCTGGTTCTCCAGCTATAACCAAAAACCGCTGGTCTTTTTGTTCAAGCCAGTGGTCTATTTTATTAAGAACCCATGTTCGACCCGTAAAGCCGTTGGTTAATTGTTGAATGGAGCCGGAAAAGGCGATCGCTTTTAATTGGGTAGTAGCATTATTATTCATCGTTGCATAATTACTTTTCATTTTTCTATGGAAACCATTTCGCGACCCTCTGAACTGTGTGTGCGACCTTAAGAATTACATTGTCATTACCCAAGGCAGCAATAACAGGAACTAATGCCGTGAGACTTGACAGACAATTAGAACGATCATGTTGTCCTAATGTACGAAATATAGTTTTCCATAAAGCCATTATCTGAGCTGGAGGCATTGTAGCTAGTTTATCTGCCACAACAGATAAGGTATGTATCCATTCAGAGAAATCAACAATAACTGAGGCAGCTTTCAGGTAGTCGGGAATAAGTTGCTCTGGCAATTTACTTGATATAGCCTTCAACGCTTGTGTTCGTTCAGGAGAATTTTCAATTGACTGAATAAGTTGCAAATATCTTGAGAAGAATTGATCGGGTAGTTTATCTACTGCCTTATTCAGAAGTTGGACTCTATAGGTTGGCTCTTTAACTAATTGAACTTGTTGCAGATAGTCAGGTATGAGTTGAGGTGTTAAAACTTTTGTAAATGCAGACAGTAAAACTGCCCGTCCATCATCATCTTTAGTTACTTGGAGAGCATCCCAAATTAAGGCTGCAACCTCTTGTGGGTATTTGTCAGCTATTGCAAGGAGATACCATACTTTACAAGATTCATCATCAATGGTTTTCGTAGTTTCCAAATAAACAGGAATTAATTGATCGGGCAATCTATCTATTATGGCTGCTAGGGCATATACCAGATCATTTGCATCCTCAATGCTTTTGGCTGCTTTTAATATTGGATAGATGACCTTGTCTGGGCATATGTCTATCAGAATAAAAAATGCCCCTATGCGTTCGTAGGGATCTTTGACAGCTTCAGCTGCTTCGAGTACTAAAGGAACTATTTTGCTTGGATACTTGTCCACCATAGCACCCAGAGATCGCGATCGATAGAAT
>DATNQT010000520.1:0-6074 GCA_036703885.1 Candidatus Sericytochromatia bacterium | reverse complement strand
AAGAGAAATAATACACCATCCATGCGAGAACAGATTGTAGACACAGCAACAACAAGAGGGTTCTGGTCTGTGTGGATGAGTGTCTTTCGGGACGACACCGATATGTTAGAGCGATTTATTAATGCCTTTGAGGGAACTTGTCGGCTATGTTTCGATGACCAATTCAAGTTAGTGCCTCGTCCTGGAGGTGCGCTATGACTGGTAGCCTTGAGGAATTTAGAACCTTAGGAGTAATGATGGGTTGCGATACTTCCGAGCATGAGCCAGAAATCAGTAAAATAATTGGGCTTGTCCCATTTTTCTGAGGGTTCCATGTCTACCATCTCCTCTGCTCCCTTTTCCCCCGAAGAAATTGCCGATGAAGGTTTGAAACCCGAAGAATACGAAGAAATTGTCCAACGGCTGGGGCGGCATCCCAATAAGGCTGAGTTGGGGATGTTCGGCGTCATGTGGTCGGAACATTGCTGTTACAAGAACTCGCGTCCGCTGCTAAAGCAATTTCCTACAGAAGGCGATCGCATTTTAGTCGGTCCTGGGGAAAATGCTGGAGTTGTAGACTTAGGGGACGGACTGCAACTTGCTTTTAAGATCGAATCCCACAACCACCCCTCAGCCGTAGAACCCTTTCAAGGTGCTGCAACTGGAGTGGGAGGCATCTTACGAGACATCTTTACAATGGGTGCGCGTCCCATTGCTGTATTAAATTCCCTGCGCTTCGGTTCCCTAGAAGATGCCAGAACCCGACGGCTATTTGGTGGCGTAGTATCAGGAATTTCCCATTATGGTAATTGCGTTGGAGTACCCACCGTCGGGGGCGAAGTCTATTTTGACCCCGCCTACACGGGTAATCCCCTTGTGAACGTCATGGCACTGGGGTTGATGGAAACTCAAGAAATCGTTAAATCTGGGGCATCCGGTATCGGCAATCCCGTGCTTTACGTCGGTTCTACAACTGGCAGAGATGGTATGGGCGGGGCAAGTTTTGCCAGTGCAGAATTAAGTGATAAATCAATGGATGACCGTCCTGCTGTGCAAGTGGGTGACCCCTTCCTAGAAAAATCTCTCATTGAAGCTTGTTTGGAGGCATTTAAGACGGGTGCTGTCGTCGCTGCACAAGATATGGGGGCAGCTGGGATTACCTGTTCTACCTCAGAGATGGCAGCGAAAGGCGGTGTAGGGATTGAGCTGGATTTAGACCTTATTCCCGTGCGGGAACTGGGTATGGTGCCTTATGAATATTTGCTTTCAGAATCCCAAGAGCGAATGCTATTTGTTGCCTATAAGGGTCGAGAACAGGAATTAATTGATATTTTCCACCGTTGGGGGCTACAGGCAGTCGTCGCAGGTACGGTAATTGAGGAGCCAATTGTTAGGATTCTGTTTGAGGGCAAGGTAGCGGCAGAAATTCCAGCAACGGCTTTGGCAGACAATACGCCAATTTATCACCGAGAACTCCTAGCAGAACCACCAGAATATGCCCGCCAAGCTTGGGAGTGGAAGGCTGACTCTCTACCTCCCGCTACCGAAGCAGGAATCGAAATTCAAGGTAAACGCCAAAGCTGGAATGACATCCTTCTACAACTGCTCGATACTCCTACCATTGCTTCTAAACAGTGGGTTTATCGCCAGTACGACCATCAAGTACAAAATAATACGGTAATTCTACCTGGAGGCGCTGATGCTGCTGTCGTGCGAGTGCGTTCAGTTGAGGGGGAGATGGGGAAAACTTCCAATCCTCAACGAGGTGTAGCGGCGACAGTAGATTGCAATTCCCGCTATGTCTATCTCGACCCCTATGAAGGAGCCAAGGCAGTTGTTGCAGAGGCGGCACGAAACCTCTCTTGTGTAGGAGCCGAACCTCTAGCTGTTACTGATAACCTTAATTTCGGCAGTCCAGAAAAGCCAATCGGTTACTGGCAATTGGCATCTGCTTGTCAGGGTATCGCAGAGGGGTGTCGGCAGATGGGGACGCCTGTAACGGGTGGGAATGTCTCCCTCTACAACGAGACTCTCGACGCCACGGGCAAGCCGGAACCTATCTACCCAACACCAGTTATCGGCATGGTGGGATTAATTTCCGATCTTACCCAAGTCTGCGGTCAAGGTTGGCAAGCAGAAGGAGATTTAATTTATCTGTTGGGATTGCCGATAACTGAGTCTACTCCTCACCTTTCCTTGGGGGGTTCTGAATACCTAGCAGCAATTCATGGCACAGTTGCTGGAAAACCGCCACTCGTGGATTTTGGCTTGGAACGTTGCATCCAAGAATTGACGCGGCAGGGGATTCGACGAGGTTGGGTGCGTTCTGCTCATGACTGTGCTGAGGGAGGACTTATCGTTGCTCTTGCGGAAGCTTGTATTGCAGGGCAGTTGGGCGCTCAAATTAACCTGGGGCTGACACAGGAGCCTCTGGAACGCCGTTGGGATGAAATTCTTTTTGGTGAGAGTGCCAGCCGCATTCTGGTTTCTGTAAGTCCCGAACAGCAAGGGAACTGGGAAGCTTATCTACAGGAGCAGCTGGCAGCACAGGCAAGAGAAGATTACTACTGGAAAAGGCTTGGGCTTGTCAAGAGTAAAAATACTGGTTTGCAAGTTATTTTAGATGATAACCTGCCGTTAATCAACGTTACCATAGAGGAGATTAGCGATCGCTTTTCCAAGGCGATCGAGCGGCGCTTGGCAGTTTAGCATAACAGCAGAAGCGATCGCAGTCACGAAGCTCACAAGCCATCCACTAGTGCATCAGTCAGCCCGACATGACAACTGCTATTGGTGGTATTTTTAAGGAATTGTTAAGCTTAGTTAATGATTCAGAGCCGAGTGGCTTTGATAGAACTCCCACTGACTGATTGCCGTTATCAGGAGCATGCCTAGTATGATTTCCCACCAACCCGTTTCCTCTGACAAAAATCCTGTTCAATCTAACGATGGATTTGCACAGCGACCTGACAAGCCAGAGGAAGCCTGCGGTGTCTTTGGCATCTACGCACCGGGGGAAGATGTCGCCAAGCTGACTTACTTTGGTCTTTATGCCTTACAGCACCGGGGTCAAGAATCAGCAGGAATTGCGACTTTTGAGGGAGAACGGGTGTATTTATATAAAGATATGGGACTGGTGTCTCAGGTCTTTAATGAATCGATTTTAAACGAACTGCCAGGAACTATGGCAGTTGGTCATACCCGTTATTCAACCACGGGTTCAAGCCGTGTCGCCAATGCCCAGCCTGCTGTTGTGGAAACGCGGATAGGAAAAGTGGCGCTAGCGCATAACGGCAACTTGGTGAATACTAATCAGCTACGGGAGCATTTGCTGAAGCAGAATTGTAGTTTTGAGACGACAACTGATTCTGAGATGATCGCGATCGCGATCGGTGCAGAGGTTGACAGCGGCAAAGACTGGTTAGATGCTGCCATCAGCGCTTTTAGTCACTGTTCGGGAGCCTTTAGTTTAGTAATTGGTACACCTGCTGGTTTGATGGGCGTTCGCGATCCAAACGGCATCCGCCCCCTAGTCATCGGCACTTTAAGCGGTAATCCTCAGCGCTACGTCCTAGCGTCGGAAACCTGTGGCTTAGATATTATCGGTGCGGAATATCTCCGCGATGTTGAACCAGGCGAGTTGGTTTGGATCACTGAAGAAGGCATTGCCTCGTTCCACTGGAGTCAAAAGCCACAACGAAAGCTTTGCATTTTTGAGATGATTTATTTTGCCAGACCCGATAGCATTATGCAGGATGAAACGTTGTATAGCTATCGGTTACGCTTAGGGCGTCAGCTAGCCAAAGAGTCACTTGTGGATGCCGACATTGTTATTGGTGTACCCGACTCTGGTATTCCAGCGGCGATCGGCTTTTCCCAGGAATCCGGCATTCTCTACGCGGAAGGACTGATTAAAAATCGCTATGTGGGTCGTACCTTCATCCAACCCACCCAAACCATGCGAGAGTCAGGAATCCGCATGAAGCTCAATCCCCTCAAGGATGTCTTATCCGGCAAACGAGTTGTGATTGTTGATGACTCGATTGTCCGGGGCACTACAAGCCGCAAAATTGTTAAAGCCTTACGTGATGCGGGTGCGACAGAGGTACATATGCGAGTTTCCTCACCACCTGTAACTCACCCTTGCTTCTATGGCATCGATACCGATAGTCAAGACCAACTGATTGGGGCAACGAAGTCAGTGGAAGAAATTGGCGCGCAAATTGAGGTAGATAGTTTGGCTTATCTTAGCTGGGAGGGAATGCTTGCCGCTACGGGTGAAGACCCCAACAGCTTCTGTTCTGCCTGTTTTACTGGCGATTACCCGATTGCAATTCCAGAATTGGTCAAGCGTTCCAAGTTAATGTTGGAAAAAGAAAAGGTGGTTACGGTCTAAAGTGCTTAAAGGTGCGGAATGTTGAAATCTACACTCCGCACCTTTGACGGGTTCAGCCGAAAATTTGCCAATACTTCTAGTTGGTAGTGAGAGAAATTGGGAAAAAGGTTACTTATTTAAGTTAGTAATAGGCGATGAACTAGCTGTACCTTACGCTTCTATGTTCCTCTGCGTCGGTCCCAGATACTTCGTTAAATAAGGCGAAAATACTTCATAAATCAGCGTCAAGGGTCGCCCATGATGCCAAAACATATAATGGCGTCCCCAGAAGGGACCAGACTGTCCAAAAGCGGACTCCAGTTCAGCTGAGTGACCGTAATAAATTCCCTGAATGTCCCGATATAATTCAGTCCGGAGACGGGCAAGACTCGCCCAAATCGGTATATTCCGATTCTGTAAGTACTCATCCACATGGCTAGCTTCCCACCAAGAGGTCGCGTAGGCGACACGTTGCCCCGATGCCGTCCTCAGCCACACCTGTCGTCGCAGGCGTGGTCCTGGTACTACCTGAATTGAGTCAGGAGCGCCATCAATATCCATATCAATTGGCGACATATCAATAAGGTCTACCTCAGTTCTCTCACCCGTCAGAAGTTGCAGGTGACGGGTAGGAGAGCCGTCACCCAAAAGCAACATCTGCCAAGCTGGTGTCAGCTGAGTATGGGGTAATCCTTGCTGAACGGTTTCTTCTCTACCTTCCCAAATCAGGTCGAGAGCGTACCAGGTTGTTTGCAGAGTAACACTGTCTTTCGGTTTCAAGGTGGCAGTCACAATAGATTTACTATTGAAAGTCTTTACATAACTTAACTTCTCTCATGATAACGCCCTTGGTACCGTCGCTGCGATCGCGATGCCACAAGCATCAGCGCGGCTGCAAAGCAGACAGCATATATTCTCATTAAGTTCAATCGGCGCTACCCTTTTAGAGATAGCTACAGCTCACCCCCGCAGGGACTAGATCTATGAACTCGGTTCGTCGCTTATTAATACCACTTTTACTTGCATTACTAACGATGTTGAGTGCGATCGCTTGTAATCAAGGTGGTAGTACTGGCGGCGCTGGTGGAGCCATTAAAGTTGGCTCAAAAGATTTTACCGAGCAATTCATTTTGGGAGAAATGTACGCGCTGGTACTAGAAGATAAAGGCCTAAAAGTCCAACGGAAGCTGAACTTAGGTGGTACACCCGTTGCTCAAGCAGGTCTTCAAAGTGGTCAAATCGATCTTTACCCAGAGTATACAGGCACTGGTTTATTAACAGTACTAAAGCTTCCCGCAAACAGTAACCAAAAGCAAGTATTCGATACCGTTTCTAACGCCTACAAGGAAAAGTTTAAGCTGGTCTGGCTCGATCCTGCCCCGATGAATAACACCCAAGCACTAGCGATGACTCAGGAAGGTGCGAAGAAATACGGCATCAAGACAATCTCCGACATGGCGGCGAAAGCGACGCAGTTGGTTATGATTGGTCCCCCAGAGTTTGAGGCGCGTGAAGATGGTTTACCAGGACTTAGGAAAGCTTACGGTAACTTTAAACTGAAGGCGTATAAAGGAGCCGATCCCGGTTTAAGGTATCAGTCTTTAAAAGATGGTCAAGCTGATGTTGTCGTTGCTTTTGGTACCGATGGCGAATTGAGCGCATTTAACCTAGTCGTACTTCAAGACGATAAAAAATTATTTCCTCCTTATCAGGTTGCGCC
>DATNQT010000519.1:0-10320 GCA_036703885.1 Candidatus Sericytochromatia bacterium | reverse complement strand
TCCACAGATTGTCACAACATTCTCTGCGCCATAATAATCAACAATTTCTTGATCTGCTGTACTGGCACAGCGTACACCCAGAAGCTGATGTAAAAACTTCTTATTGTTGTGGCTTCCACGAATACAGACATGGGGACCACTGCACAAGTCTACATCGGTCAGATAAAAGAAGAATTTGATGAACCGATAGTCGTCCATGTCATAGTGAAACACTTGAGCGGCTTTGAGCTGCTCGTGTGGCGTTGCTGAAACGGGAAAACTCCACCAAAGCTCAGTTGCTATGTGGATAGGAGCAGCACCTAAAAATTTAGCAGCGATCGCTAATAGTCTTGGATCGCGTTCCAGCTTCTTAATCGCTTTACAAGTCTCAGCTTCAAAATAACTCCCCAGCTGAAATGATTTGCCACTCAAGGTTTCGACTTGTTCTTTTTCACGGTAATAAAAGCTCAGTTTCGGGTCTCTATTGGCATAACAAGTCGCTGAGTCAGCAAATTTTCGTATCTCTTGCACTACATATTGAGGGAGGTTGATACCTACCGCATAACCCTCGTTTTCCAAAGAATAAATTACCTCGTCAACATTAATATCCTGAAAAACTGAATGGTTATCTTCGGCAATTTTGTGATGTGTAACTGGTTGCTTCAAGAAGTTAGTAATCCAATGACGTAACACTTCAAATCGAGCTACTTTACGCATCCAAAAGAGTTGAGGATTTTTGTTCAAGCATTGGTAATTTCTGTCGCAGTATTCCAACAATTTCATCCAAAAGCTCGTAGAAGATTGGACTAAAGTAGCCATGCTCTTGAACTTTCCTTCCATTAGGGTATAAACTACTGTCAATTCTGTTCGTCGTTTTATCAGCCAAATTGCTTAGAGTGAGTAAGCTAATTGGCTTATAATTCTTCCAGTTCGACTACTGAAACACCCCTTCAGAAGTATGACTTAGTTAAAACCTGAGCAAAATAACTGTGTGTCAGTTAAATAAGTTCCACAACCTTACGATTTACATACTAGACAAGCAATGTAAATTCGTTGTCAATGCATCTAATATTTATCTCTACTAGAGAAAATAAATATTTATTTTCTCTAAAAATATATTTAAAAAATACCTAAAATACGATTATCTTTACTATCGCCTTATCGCCTTATTTTAAGAAAGAAGCGATCGCTTCTTTAATCTGCTCTCTATATTGCAGCGCACGACCAAATCTCGCTGCGTGTTCAGAAAGAGTCAAGAACAAGTCCCGAACTTCGCAGGGAAGCCAAATCCTCATAGGTTTGGAATAAGGTGGTAAAAGTTAGAATCAGTGGCTTGTGGGATAGAGTGCCAGTAATTCGATAAGCTAATTGCACATATGAAGCACTATTCCCGATTCCAGTTGAAAATCTTCGAGGGTAAAGATGTCAAAATCGGGAGAAGTACAAGGACTTATTTGTTGCCGCTAGAGAAAGATTGGAAGACAGATAAGTTTATAGCGCTCCACGAGTTAGATACCAAATGTAAACAAATACAACGCCAGCCACTAAAGCGCCTAGGTTCCATTTGACAGAACTTTTGATCAGCGTTAAACGGCGAGTTGCTTTGGCTTGCTCATACTGAAGTTGAAACTGCTGCTTGTCCCTGTTGATTCTGGCGAGAAATTGCTCTTTGGCTTGCTGCGGACTTTGACCATCTAGGGTACGCCCTTGACTTTTGATAAAGTTCTCTAGCTGTTGGTCTGGGAGCTGGTTAAGTTGCTTTTCAATCCGTTCGATTTTTCCTTTCTGCTGGTTGTATTGGTCAGTCATTTGAGCGTTATTAGCTTCTCTCACCTTGAAGGTACTAGCTACTCCTAAAGGAATCAGCAAGAAAAATAACAGTCCCACTATCAAACACAGCCAGTGTAGTGCTTTTAAAAGTTTTTGTTCAATAGGCGATCGAAATTTTTCTTCGCCGAAAAAAACTAGTATTAGCCCTATTAAGGGAACAGCAACCCGTTCAACAATGGCTCCCATTGTCTCAAATAGCCAGAGAGCGTTGTTTATGCGTAGGGGTACAAGAGTAGAAATCAAGTCAAATAGCGCTAAGACTAATAAGCCGTAACCTACACTCCGAAAAACAGCAACAGACCAAGGAGTCTCCCGTTGCGGATGCAGGAATTTATCTGGTTGTCGTTGAGCCATTCGAGGGTAACCTTTTGGTTCTATAATATGTAATGTTTAGCTTTGTCAGAACTTACGCACAACCTCTAAAGCTAGGGTAGGCAGGGTTCACCTTACTACTATTTAAGTGATTTGCATAAGTTCTAATAATTTTAGATTTGAAACCACAGATAAACATAGATTCAATCGGATTTATTTGTTGGTTTTTAACAGAACTTATGCAAAAGACACCATAAATGTAAGGCTAGTAAGACCAATGATTAGCGGCAAAACTTTTCGACGCAGCGGACAAAGATTTCAATACCCATGCCTAAAGCTGTTTCATCAAAATTAAATCGCGGATGGTGATGAGGATAGTCTAAATCTTTAGCAGGGTTAGCAGAGCCTAGGAAAAAATAGCAACCAGGTACAGCCTGAAGGAAGAATGACATATCTTCACCCCCCATCGTTTGGCATTCAGGCACAATTCCTGCTGGGGTTTCTACAACCTCTGACGCGACCGATCGCACAAGTTCAGCGATTTCGGCATCATTAATCACGGGCGGATAAAGCGGCTCATAATGTAGTTCGTAACTTGCGCCCTGACTTTGGCAGATACCAGCAATTACTTGTTCAATTCGCTTGCCAAAATATCCTTCTAACTTTGGGTTGAAATACCGTACTGTGCCACTCATCCGGGCTGTATCCGCAATTACATTAAGCGCCGTCCCCGCATGAAATTCGCCTATAGTCACAACAGCTGAGTCAATGGGGTCAACATTGCGAGCCACGATCGCCTGTAAAGCACTGACAATCTGAGCGCTGACGACGATTGAATCAACCGTCTGGTGAGGCATTGCACCGTGTCCACCTTTCCCTAAAATCGTGCAATGGAAACACTCTACAGCTGCCATCAATGCACCCTTACGGACACCGACTGTGCCGAGGGGGAGATTGTTCCATAGATGCAGACCAATAATGGCGTCTACATCAGGATTTTTCAAGACTCCCTCTTCAACCATTGGCTTTGCCCCGCCAGGCCCTTCCTCGGCAGGTTGGAAGATGATTTTTACAGTTCCCTTGAAGTCGTTGCGGTGCTGGGAAAGATAGCAAGCCGTACCGAGAGCGATCGCTATATGCCCATCATGACCACAAGCGTGCATGATCCCGTCATGCTGCGAGCGATAATGTACATCATTTTCTTCTTGAATGGGTAAGGCATCCATATCTGCCCGAATTGCCAGCACTGGACCTGGATACTCGCTAGCGATCGTGGCAACAATACCCGTCTTGGCAATGCCTGTTTCATGGTCAATTCCCCATTCCTGCAACTTTTGCGTAATGAATTGAGCTGTCAGCTGCTCTTGGAAGGCGAGTTCTGGTCGCTGATGCAGACGCCTGCGCCACTCAACCAGTTCAGGCTGCAAGGCTCGAATATCTAATCTAATTTGAGAAAAATCAACCGAGTGGGAGCTAGGAAAAGTAGAAACCATTTTTTTCCGGATATAAAGAACATCTAGGGCTTAAAGAGAATGCCACTGACTTAAGCGAAAAATAGTCGTTGTTAGGAAAAACCTTGCTTGGGGTAAGTCCCCCAAACCCCCTGCCCAAGGGTTCAAAGGGAGTGATAAGATGTTCTTTAGTTAGTGACATTCCGAATCCCTTTGCCCTAGATTTAGAAGCCAGATGAACTCGATTTTTTAGGATTCCTCATTGCTAATTAATGCCCATTCGAGACACATTGAGGCTTCAGACTTTTTCAAGCTAACACGATACCTATATCAAAGAGGCAGTAATCGCTCTAAGTCTAACTCTGAAGCCACTTGAGCCAGTTTTAAAAGGTCAGTTGGGTCAGCTAAATGAGGTAAGATGCCCAAAATTGGAACATTTGTTAGGGACTGTATTAGCTCAACAGGCGTCCAATCGGCGATTTCCTCATCTGAACAGGGGTTGACGCAATTGAGGACAATGCCTTTGATCTGGACACCTGAGGAACGTGCTAAGGCAATATTGGCGACAGCTTGCGCGATCGCTCCCAATTTTACAGGAACGACCAACACCACTGCCAACCGCCAATCCCTTGCCAAATCAGCCACTGTTAGTTCGTAAGTTATGGGTGAACCCAATCCTCCCAAGGCTTCCACCAGCACCCATTGACGTTGCTGCCGCAGAGTATTAAACGCTTGCCAAACCCGTGCCAAATCCACTTGACGCCCTTCTCGTTCTGCCGCTACTGGCGGAGCAACTGGTGTCTTAAACCGTAAGGGCGTTATCTCTTCTGGAGTTTGATTAAGGTTGAAGAGGGCTTGGTACAATTCACAATCCCCCACGCCCGTTTGAATTGGTTTGAAAATTCCCAAACTCTCTTGAGAGCGGTAGGTCTGCCAATAAGCAGCTAGGGCAGAGGTTAAAACAGTCTTGCCCGTATCTGTGTCGGTTCCAGCAATCAGTAGTGCGTTCAACGGTTCAGTACTTTTATTGACCAACACTCACACTCAGCGTATAGTTTCTAGGCTGTCGGGCAACTACATCAATCTTATACTCACCAGCGCGGGGAACCTTAGCCTGCCAAAATTTGACCCCTGAAGCATCGGGTACTACAGTTCCGTTGGGATAGCGGACATCTACACTCACGTCAACGTCTGGTGGAACTTCTACTGTTAGCTGTTGTCCCCTCTTCACAGGCACTAGATAACGCCTAACTAGCTGCGGCTCAGTTCGACCAGACTTTTGTACACTACCAACGCCTCCCGGTAAGTTAATCGGTTCTGTTTGGTATTCAGCCGTCGTCGGTGTCGGTGTCGCCGTCGATGTTGGTGTCGGCGTTGGTGTTGGTGTTGGTGGATTTGCCAAGCCCATCGTTATCTTATAGTTACTACTCGGCAGACCCTTAACTGGACTGAGTTGAATGGTGTAATCCCCAGTAAAGGGTAGTTTTCCTTCCCATCGCTGCACCCGGACTGCTTCGTCGCTGACTGGGTTTTCGTCGGGTGCGATTACCGTCATCAAAACTCCTTCACCCCCTAGCGCTGCGGTAAGCCGTTGGTTTTGTTCGCCCCGGACGATGTAGTTAAGGGTTGAGTTAGATCTTAAATTCCCTTCTCTTGTGAGGGATTGACCGACGGGCAAATTCAGGCGCGCACTAGAAGTTGTAGGTTGTGGCGTCCGTGTTGGTGTTGGTGTTGGTGTTGGTGTTGGTGTTGGTGTTGGTGTTGGTGTTGGTGTTGGTGTTAGTGTTTCTGTAGCCGTTGGGATTGGAGTTCTTGTGGCTGTTTCCGTGGGCGTTACCGACGGCTGAGGGTCTTGTTTATTAAGGGAACTGACAACTGCCCAAGAGCCTAGCCCAGCCGCTAACGCCAGTGCCGTACCAATCCCCACGATTGCCCAAGGATTATCTGCAACGGAGTTGCTGGTGGGTTCGGGAATGCTCCGTCCTGGAACTCCAGCTTCCGGGCGACGCCCTACTGGCATCGTTGCGACTTGAGAGGCATTTGGGTCTGGTCGTTGGGGGGATGGAGGGGGTTGGATTGGTAAGGGGGGCATCGGCGTCGAGGTAGGCGATTCGAGCGCTTGCAGCACTTCGTTTGCCGATTGATAGCGATCGCCTGGTCTATAACTCAGCATCCGGTTCAAGACTTGGGCGAATGGCTCGCTGACATTAATCCATCGACGCCAATTCCAATTCAGCTGATTGTCATCTAAAAGTGCCTGTGGCTCTTTACCCGTCAATAGTACTACCGCTGTAACGGCTAAGGAATAGAGGTCACTACTAGGATACGCCCGACCTGTCTGGATTTGTTCGGTGGGCGCATAACCAACTTTCCCAACCGTTGTGACGGGTGCTGAAGCATTGGGCGAGTAAAAACGGGTTGCCAGTTCCTTAACCACCCCAAAATCAATTAACACGGGCAGCCTGTCCGTATTTCGTAAAATAATATTGTCGGGTGTAATATCTCGATGGATAATACCTTGGCTGTGGAGGTGGTTTAAGACGGGTAACAACTGTACCAACAGCTGCCGTACCTCTGATTCTGAGAAGACTCCGTTTGCCCCTGGATTAGGTACTGGGTTAGCAGGGTTTAGATTTGAGGGTTGAATTACAGTCTGAGCTTTGCGCTCGTTGAGCAGCTCGCGATAGGTTTTCCCCTCCACATAGTCCTGCACTAAAAATAACCGCCCATCCTGCTCAAAGTTTGCTCTAAACTGAGGAACTTGAGGGTGTTTAATTTTGTAAAGAGCTTCTGACTCTCGTTGGAACAGTTCCTTTGACTTCTCTAGTGCATAGGCTCCCGCATCGGGCGGAATCAATTCCTTCAGGGCACAAAGTTCATTAAAGCGCCCTTGATCCTCTGCCAGGTAAGTCCGACCAAATCCGCCTTGACCCAGAACACTGAGCAAGTGGTAGCGATTTTGCAGAATAGTTCCAGAGGGAATCGGTGGTTCCATGAGCGTGTCTATAATATTTACGATAACGAGGAAAGGACGCTTAATACTAAATTTAACTTTACTCCCGAATGTCGGTCGCTACAAACACTTCCTTAGGGTATCGTGAATGAAAGCCAGTCGCCAATCGTTGACTTTTGATAAATTTTCTCAGGTATCCTTGCTTTAAAAGATTATCAAATCGTTAACGATATTTATAGGGCTATTTTCATCTATTGATTGACAGATAATTTAAAAAGGCGATCGCCCTAGCTCCTTTCCTTAGATAAGCCTAAATTTATCTTGGTTAAGCTATCGCGACCGTTAGATTTGATAGAAACACTCTTAATAGAAATAGATTTTACAACTAAAACCTTAAGATTATCTGTCTAAAATTTCTCCATTCTTAAACCTTTTTTTCTAATTGTCATAAAAGTTAAATTAAATTTTTGCTGTTCTTGTCATTGATTTCTTGGTGCTAACCGGCTGTTTTGAGAGCGGGATAGAATGTGCCCACCCCCAAATCAGTCAGTTTTCAATAATTTAATAGAGATCTTCAAATCTGGAATGATAAGATTGCGGTGAATATGAGCTTCGAGGGTTTGCTGTGAGCCGTTCTGCAACTTTAATTCTTCAGCCCACGCTGCCGCCGATTGCGGATAACAATCGTCTCCGACTATTTTCTGGTTCTGCTAATGTTCCGCTTTCTCAGGAAGTGGCTCGTTATCTTGGCATGGACTTGGGGCCGATGGTTCGCAAGCGGTTTGCAGATGGAGAATTATACATCCAAATTCAGGAATCAATTCGCGGTTGTGACGTTTATCTCATTCAGCCGAGTTGCCGACCAGTAAACGATCACTTAATGGAATTGCTGATTATGGTTGATGCCTGCCGTCGGGCATCAGCTCGGCAAGTTACGGCGGTGATTCCTTATTATGGTTATGCGAGGGCAGACCGTAAAACAGCGGGACGTGAGTCAATTACGGCGAAGTTGGTTGCTAATTTAATTACAGAGGCAGGTGCCAATCGGATTTTGGCAATGGACTTGCACTCTGCCCAGATTCAGGGATACTTTGACATTCCTTTTGACCATGTTTACGGCTCACCAGTAATCTTGGATTATCTGGCAAGTAAGCAACTATCTGACATTGTTGTCGTGTCACCGGATGTTGGTGGTGTTGCTAGGGCGAGAGCCTTTGCGAAAAAGCTAAATGATGCGCCGTTAGCAATCATCGATAAACGAAGACAAGCGCACAACGTTGCCGAAGTAATGAACGTAATTGGTGATGTGGCAGGTAAAACAGCCGTCCTGGTAGATGACATGATAGACACGGGTGGCACTATTTCTGAAGGAGCAAAGATTCTGCGGAAAGAGGGCGCTCGACAAGTCTATGCCTGCGCTACTCATGCCGTTTTTTCTCCACCAGCGGTAGAACGCCTCTCAAGTGGGGTGTTTGAAGAAGTGATTGTAACTAATACAATCCCGGTATCTGAAGAAAATCGTTTTGAGCAACTAACGGTGCTTTCGGTAGCCAACTTGCTAGGGGAAACGATTTGGCGGATTCATGAAGATAGTTCTGTCAGCAGTATGTTTCGCTAGAGCCTGACGATGGC
Source organism: Candidatus Sericytochromatia bacterium (assembly GCA_036703885.1). Taxonomy (GTDB): domain Bacteria; phylum Cyanobacteriota; class Cyanobacteriia; order Cyanobacteriales; family Coleofasciculaceae; genus CADCTM01. The sequence continues at coordinate 2,163 of DATNQT010000519.1, read as the reverse complement.
AAAGGAGATGGCAATATCTCCCTCCAAAATAAGAGAAGCCTGCTTAGGCAGGCTTTGTGTCTTGTTAGACCTATCTTGAAAGTCGGGAGTGGGGGAAAGAGATTTTCATATTTCCATTGTGTACTGGCGTTCATGGGCGCTCTTGCAAAAGTCCCTTGTTGCTCCTAAACCCCTAACTTTCTTGTTTTGGTTCCTTTTCAATTCACAACTGCTCTGGGTTAATCCCCCGCTCTCGGAGGAGCGCCTCTAAGGCTTGATAGCGCTGTCTTTCCTGTTCTAACTGGGTAAGTGCTTCGTCGGCACGTTGATGTTCCTCGTCGGCACGTTGACGTTCCTCGTCGGCACGTTGACGTTCTTGCTCTCTAAGTTGAGCTAGTTCAACATAGGTAAGGAATCGTTCTCCTGAAGGTGAAAAAATTTCCAGATTCTCAGGTGTTAGTTGAAACCTTACCTCCAGACGGGGACTAACCCAGCCGCTCATCTCCTCAATCACCTCTAATTCCTCTCCAGAGCGCAGCCAACCTATTAACTCCACGCTATCTGGGTCATAAACGTAATATTCCTCTACGCCATAGCGTTCGTAGAACTTGAGTTTCTTAGCCATTGCGTTGAGGCGATTGCCAGGAGAAAGGATTTCAAACACGACTTGTGGCGGAATGTTGTCTTCTTCCCATTGCTTATAAGAACCCCTGTCTCCTTTTGGTCTACCAAAGGCAACCATAGCATCCGGTGCTTGACGAGTTTTGTTATCTCCTTCGACTGGATACCAAAGTAAATCGCCGGCGACAAAGACATCAGCAACATTGGCAAACAACAGCTCTAAGTTTTCCTTAATAACGACAATCCAGCGAAATTGTTTCGTGTTGTCTGCCATTGGTTGACCATCGCTGTCTGGATAGATGAGGGCTGGTAATTGTTGTACCATGCTGTTCTCCGCGTGTGAGTCGTTGTCATATTGTAGCGATGCGCTACGCGCTAGCTTCGCTTCACGCTCTTTCAATTTTGATTAAGCAATCACCGTATATTTCATCGAATCGCGATCGCAACTCGGCAAGAATTGCCATTAACTTCTCACTCATGGGAAGTAACTAGAATGCTAAAACAGTTCGTTTAACGCCTCCTCTACGTAAACTACAGCCAGCCCTTAACCGTTTGCACCAGCAGCCAAACATTCAGTCCCGCAATAACGATCGCTACTAGCCAAGCTAACAACTGCAACCACTTAGGATTCACAAATTCACCCATCAAACGGCGATCGCTAGTAAACATTACCAATGGAAATACCGCAAACATAAAAGAGCGACCGAAATATCTCCTAGCAGATACTATCTCTCTATTGCACAGAAATCTTCTTCGGTTCTCCTGCTGGCTCGAAAGCTGTGTATTTTCCACCTAATGCTTCGACAATCGTGCGCGTATTTGTTATAAGCATTTTGACGTAGGTATCCGCTTCACCGCCTGGTGCGCCAATTGAATCAGAGTAGAGTTCTCGTGGCGCTAACTTGACTCCAGCTTCCTCAGCCACAGTTTTAATCAACGCTGGATTAATCGTTGTTTCTGCAAAAATGCTTTTAACTCCGGTTTGTTTCACTGAATCCGACAAGCTTTTCACTGTCTGGGCACTAGGTTGTTCTTCTGTACTAATGCCAATTAGGGTACCTGCTACAGGTATACCGTAGGCGCGGGAGTAGTATTGAAAGGCATCGTGGGTTGTGATTAGCTTGCGCTGATTCTGTGGAATTGTTTGGATCTGTTGGCTAATCCAGGTATCGAGTTGCTTTAATTCATCGGTGAGTTGCGCGGCGTTGTCTGTAAATTCTTGTTTGTCTTCGGGTGACAGTGCAATGAGTTGGTCACGAATTGCATTGACCATGGCGATCGCATTTTTCGCATTACCCCAAACATGAGGGTCAGGCTCTTTTCTCCCTTTGTAATTAAAATCTAAAGGCTGCACAACTTCCCCAACGGGAAACTTCTTGGCATTAGCCCCTGCTGAGTTCATCAGCTTAATCAGTCCTGGCTCCAGATTGTAGCCGTTGTAGAGAATCAAATCAGCTTTCTCTAAGGCAATACTATCGGCTGGTACTGGCTCGTAAACGTGAGGGTCAGCTCCTGGTTTTAAGATACCTGTGAGTTCAATCTCGTCTCCTCCTACTTGTTCTG
>DATNQT010000518.1:0-7495 GCA_036703885.1 Candidatus Sericytochromatia bacterium | reverse complement strand
AACGTCGCTTTTGATACCTCACGGGGAGATTCCTCCCACGCTGCCGATGACGGATTAGAAAGGGACGCCATTAGCAGAGAATCTACTTTGGGTTCTAACTCTGGATGGCAAAAAGCATTTTCTTCCGCCTTGGGGCGCACAGGAGGACGAAAAATTGATTGAATTGGCTGAAATCGTGAAGGCGAGGGTGCTCCATTCATCTTAAAGGCAAGGTTCGGTAAAGTAACAACCGATGAATTGGCAGACCAAACTCCTGAGTAAAGCTGCGTCGGAACAATAGGAGTCGGTAGTTCAATCGGGCTATTGATAACTGAGAAAACTTTTGTAGGGAAAGTACTGACTAAATAATCAGGTACTCTCCACAAACCTTGGCTACAGCTGAGGAAACAGCTAACCCACGAAGTCACCCAAACGAGTCCGAAAAATGGCATGAGCAGTGATTTTTTAGGGTAGAAGCACGCGCGTGAATGAACAGTATTACACTATACGCAGACTGGGGATCATAAAGATCTTCCTTTAGAGTGATGCCTAGAAATAGATGTATTTTAAAGCATCCTCAATTGGCTCAAAATTAAGGCTCAAAAAATGATTAAACTGTTATCCTGCTAGGGTAAATTTGACTTTATACACAGAAGTTAAAGAATTATGAAAAAAATGACTTTTTATATTGTTGATGTCTTTGCCGTTGAGAAATATACAGGCAACCAGCTAGCGATTTTTACTGATGCATCTACTCTTTCTGAGGAGCAGATGCAACAACTGGCTAAAGAGATGAATTATTCAGAAACAACTTTTATCACATCTACAGACCTGCAAGATGGGGGGTATGATGTCCGCATTTTTACACCCAACAAAGAATTGCCCTTTGCAGGTCATCCGACGCTAGGAACTGCATATATCATTCAACAGGCAATTATTAACCAACCTGTTGAAACCGTTAAGTTGAATTTGAAAGTTGGGCAAATTCCAGTAACTTGGCACAATACAGATGATATGGGTGAGGTATTATGGATGCGTCAAAAGCCGCCAACTTTTCATCAAATCTTCGAGGCATCTGCTTTAGCACCTGTCTTGAGTTTAGACATGAATGAGATTGACGCTCGCTTTCCCATTCAAGAAGTTTCTACAGGCATTCCGTTTATCATTGTTCCCTTAAAAACCCACGAGTCTTTGAAGCGAATTCGGGTCAATCGAGAGAAATACTTTGAGTTAGTCGAAAACACTGAATCGAAAGAAATCCTGGTTTTTTGTCCAGAAACCTACGCTTCAGAGAACGATTTGAGTGTACGTGTATTTGCTGAGTATCTTGGTATCCCAGAAGACCCTGCTACGGGGAGTGCAAATGGCTGTTTAGCTGGGTATCTAGTTGAGCATTCCTATTTTGGGGAAAAGCCTGTAGATGTCCGTGTCGAGCAGGGATACGAAATTGGTAGACCTTCGCTGTTGTTGCTTAAAGCGCAGAGAAATGAGGACACGATAGAAGTGTTGGTGGGAGGTAAGGTGGTGATGGTAGCAAAAGGAGAATTTGTCTAAGGCGATCGCAGATGCAGCAGAACCCGATTTTGGACTTAAAAGAACGTCTACACGAACACCTTACCCAAATAGTTCGCGATCGCGATCCCTATCTCTCAACAGGTGGGCATTTCTACGTTCAGCAATATATCCGCCAAGAGATGGAACAGTGGGGCAATGTAGAAACCTATAAGTTTGAAGTGCGCGGCAAAACCCATCAGAATTTCATCCTGAACCTACCCCCCTATACTTCGGGAAAACAGGGCAGTTTGCCACCGATTTTGATTGGCGCTCATTATGATGCCGTGCCCGGAACACCAGGCGCGGATGATAATGCCACAGGTGTCGCCGTGTTGCTGGAATTCGCGAGAACATTCGCCACGCAAGCGGCAAGATACCCACTCCGATTAGTTGCCTTCGATCTGGAAGAGTACGGCTTGGTAGGGGGTTCGGGTGCTTCTGAGTATGCAGCGCTGTTGCGGCAACAACGACAGCCACTACGTCTAATGATTTCCTTGGAAATGCTGGGTTATTGTAATCCTGCCCCGGATTCGCAACGCTATCCAGCTGGGTTGCAATATATCTACCCTAATCGTGGCAATTTTATTGCTTTAGTCGGCAATTTGACCGCAATTCCCGATTTGATTCGCCTGAGTCGCCGTATTCGTAAATCTGGAACGCCTAGTGAGTGGTTGCCAGTGCCGAATCGAGGTTTAATTGTTCCCCAGACACGACTGAGCGATCACGCACACTTTTGGGATCGAGGGTATCGAGCGATGATGGTGACAGATACGGCTTTTATGCGAAATCCTCACTATCATCAGGCAAGCGATCGCATTGAAACCCTCGACCTGGATTTTCTTACGGGTGTCTGTCATGGCTTAGAAGCTGGCATCCGAAGCCTTTAGGCAGGACTATCGCAGAGTTTTGAGACAAATTTTTATGTCTTAATAACTTCCTCTAAGCAAACGGTTGAAAATATTCAAGTTACTATCAAGCCAACCGATTAGACTCAGGTCACTAGAAAGCGATCGCGGTGGTTTAGAAATCAATGTATCCCACGCAATCAATCGATTGAAGTTAACTTTCACATCTCCAGTTCGTTCGGTTTTACCATCAGCTTGATAGAACTTGACACCTGCCAGTTGCATGATTTTAATGAATTCCTGAGCCATGATGCCATAGCCAATGGTGGTGGGATGAATCCCATCTAACGAGAATAATCCTCCAGTCTTGCGACCTGTTTCATCGGAGGTAAAGAAACGAGAGTCTGGCACGGGTGAGAGTGCCTTCAGTTCGGGTGGTAGTTGGTACTCACTCCACCAACTCGGTCTAGCGGTCGGGTCTTTAATATAGCGGCGGGCTGCCAAGCGATCAAGTAACCCAGCCGTTTCAAACACATACCAATCTCTGCCTTCGGTTCGACCTTGGCGCACGACATCCGTGATGTAGTCGTTGTACTGGTCGATCGCACTATCAATGGCTCGCACTTCCTGTTCCGTGAGCTTTGGATGCTTCTTGGGATTAAAATCCTTGTCACTAATCCAAGGCAAGGTGTAGAACGGGAAGTAGCGCGACCCTTGCCTGGTCTTTACGTCTACACCACGGGCAAAAGGAGCGATCGTAACGTGAGGAACCGTTCCCCAAATTACATGACGGGCGCGGATTTTCTTGACTTCTGCAACGACGCGATCGAGTTCCGCTTTAAAGTGAATTGGACGCCAAACCGTATAGCGATTATTTCGGCTCATATCGTCATAACCTTCCGCACTCCAAGCCACATTAAAGGTCAGAATACTGCCCAGAGCATTATTGGAACCGATCAGAATAATCAGCGTTTCAATCCCATCCCCATCGTTGGTTTCTTGCGTACCCTCCGCGCCTAGTGCTGCTGCAGCTTGTAGTGGCGTGAGTGCTTTACGCTGGGCATCCCGTGCCGTATTCAAAACCCATAGTGCCGACCGTTCGTTATGATTTTCAACAATCTGCCGGAGAAAATCATCCTTGGCTTTATTTTTGTTGAGTACAGCTTGGCAATTATCCGCATTGTTTGAAAGAGTATTGCGCAAATCCCAACCATAGACAGCTAGATTGTGATTAATTGCTCCTTGGGTTGGGAAACGCGAACCTTCACCACGCTCCCAATAATCCTCTACTTCGTCCAAGTAATTGCGTACAAATATCAGACCCGGAGCAAAATCCCACCAGTCTATATCATTGCCATATTGCTGCTCTAGTTGCCGAGCTAGCCGTTCCAAGTTGAGGGGTAACCCATCTCCGGGTCCTCCATAGCTTGGATAGCGCAGATTTTTATCCCAACCCATTTCCCTGGCGATGAGCATGGGATAGGAAAGTTTTGTATTGAAGATTGCCCCACTTTGAAAGCCATGAGAGAGTGAGTCACCAAGGGTAACGAGCCGATGCCTAGGCGTTCCTTGTCGATTGACGTTAACTGAAATGCCGAGGGTCGGATCTGTAACGGGTTCACGCGCATCTGACTGAACAATAACATCATTCGGTGTCTTGGGATCGAGCATATCAGGGGTTACTGGAACTGCCATCTTATCTCCTCAATGGTTATTGGTTCTGAGTAATTGGTAAGCAAAACTAATGACAATAATAGATAATCGGTACTGTTATTAAACTAAATTGTTCGGGTTTGAGACTGTGCTTACTATTAGTTTGGCTAGCTGTTTTTTGCTGAATTTTAGCCACCTCAGGAGTTCTATTTTGTCTTCCCTGGCGCTTTGCATCTGCACCTAAAATACAGCCCTACGTGTAGGAAGATAGGGTATTTCAATCGCTTGTATTCTATCATTTTGAAGATGATTTGTTCAATCCAAGAACGCGGATTCGCTCTCGCTCACTTGTTAGCTGGTCGGCATTTAAGGTAAAAACTCTTCCCATTCCCTATGCCCTATTCTCGATTCCCCGAAATTACGTATAGCAAAGTATTGAGCAATAGATAATTTTGAGGCGATCGCAGATTGAGCTGCGCGATCGCAAAAATGGAGGAGGCGTCCGATTTCACCTTGCTGGTCAACCAACTGGTAAGCAATATCTTTGACTGGATTCAACGTTTGCTGCTCGTACAGAATGTACTCCACCTGAGGTAATAGACTAGCAGAAAAGGAACTAGATAAGAGAAGCGATCGCGTCCTCTCCTCAACAATTACCCTGGAAGTAAGTCGCTCTATCTAAGAATTACAGCCATGAAACCCTTGCGTTTATTGCCCCTGCTTTTGCTACTCACAACCCTTGCCTGCAGCACAACCAGCGCCTCTTCCGACACCCAAAAATCCAACACCAAAGAAACTCAACCCGCTCAACCCAAACAGCAGCCTGCTAATGCGAAGACCAACAACCTCGTGCCTACCCAGGTACTGACACCCCAACCCATCAGAATTCCCCTGCGTAATCTACCCCAACCCTACGCCTCTAATAGCGCCTCTAATTCAGCCAACGTCGTAGACATACCGCAAGATGCCACGCTAAACGTACCACGAGGCTTTCGGGTCAGTGTCTATGCTGATAATTTAGAAGCGCCGCGCTGGCTAGCCTTGACCCCCAATGGTGATGTGTTAGTAACTGAAACCAGAGCCAATCGTATTCGTCTCCTGCGGGATACCGATGGAGATGGTGTTGCCGATGTCAACAAAACTTTTGCCACAGCCCAAAATGGAGTGAATATCCCCTTTGGTATGACCTTCGCCGGCAACTCCTTCTTCCTCGGCAACACGGGTGAGGTTAGGCGATATCGCTATACCCAAGGTCAACAGCAACTCAATGGTGCTGGTCAAAAAATCGCTACCCTTACCCCAGGCGGCTACAACCAGCACTGGACGCGCAACGTTGTCGCTTCCCCTGATGGAACAAAGCTCTACGTCACTATTGGCTCACAATCCAACGCCGATGAAGAACCCCTGCCTCGCGCCTCCGTACAGGTAATGAACCTTAACGGCTCTAACCAGCAGACCTTCGCCTACGGTTTGCGTAACCCCGTTGGGCTGGACTTCCACCCCACCACGGGTGAAGTCTACGTCACGGTCAATGAACGAGATGGTTTAGGAGATGACCTAGTACCGGATTACTTCACCCGCATCCAACAGGGGCAATTCTTTGGCTGGCCCTACTCCTATCTGACACCAAATCGGCTCGATCCCCGTCAGACAATTGATGGTCAGAGCAAACGCCCCGACCTGGTTGCCCAAACTAAAACTCCCGATGTCCTTTTCCAGGCTCACTCAGCGGCTCTAGGACTGCAATTTTATGACGGACAAACCTTCCCCCAGCGATTTCGGAACGGAGCTTTTGTCGCTATGCGCGGCTCCTGGAACCGCAACGAAGGCACGGGCTATAAAGTTGTCTTTGTCCCCTTTAACGCCAATGGACGACCTAAAGGCTATTATGAAGACTTTCTCACGGGTTTTCTCATTGATCCATCGGGACCAACCACCTGGGGACGCCCGGTTGGTTTACTAGTGCTACCCGATGGCAGTCTATTGGTTACTGAAGAAGCCAATAATCGCATTTATCGCATTCAATATCGTGGTGGGTAAAGGTAGGGAGTAGGGAGTGGGGAGTGGGGAGTGGAACTTTACTGAGGAGGGAACGGGGAATGGTAATTAGGGAGTAGGGGATGGGAACGATAAGAGAGTAGGGTATGGAGAACTGTGTTGACAAGTCCATCGATCCGATCTTATCGGGATTTACAAGTTTGGCAGGAGGGAATGAATGTAGCACAAGCGTGTTATCGAGTGACAAGAGGATTTCCAAAAGAAGAAATTTACGGGATGACTTCACAGATTCGCAGAGCAGCTGCCTCAATTCCTGCCAACATTGCAGAGGGTTACGGGCGAGAATATCGGGCAGAATATATTCAATTCTTACGAATAGCGCAAGGCTCTCTTAAAGAACTAGAAACTCACCTTCTCCTGACAGTCCGAGTAGAACTCACAACAACCCAAGCCGTACACCCAATTTTAAATCAGTGCGACTCTCTGGTAAAACTGCTCCGTGCTCTGATTCGCTCTCTACAGAATAAGTAATAAAGATAGTGATTCCCTACTCCCCACTCCCCGCTCCCTACTCCCTACTCACCCTACTTCTAAGGAGGGCTAAGTGGAAGTTAGTCAGTTTATTTGTGTCAAGCTTCATTATTCAAGGCTTGGCTACAGCAGCTAATGCCGCTAATCCTAAACACCTCGAACAACTGCGGACAACCAAGGCGTGTTCTGGATGCGATTTAAGAGATGCCTCGCTAGCAGGTGAAAATCTTCAGGGGGTAAATCTCAGTGGGGCAAAGCTAGATGGTGCGCAGCTTCAAGGGGCTAATCTGACTGGTGCTAATCTGAGCAAGGCTGAGTTGAGAGGCGTTCAGTTATCAAAGGCTGACCTCACGAGCGCCAAATTGAGACAGGCAATATTAGGGGTAAGGCAACAGGGTACTGAATCGGTGGTTACCAATTTACAGGATGCCAAACTACCGGGGGCTGATCTGTATGCAGCTGATCTCACAAGTGCCAAGATGACTCGTGTCAACTTAGAGGCAGCTCAGTTAAACTATGCAACCCTGGCTACTGCTGACTTGGAAGCAGCTAACCTTACTCGTACTAACTTGGCAGCAGCTAATCTCGCTGGGGCAAACTTAAATACGGCGCAACTGAAGATGGCGAACCTCGGCGGTGCTAACTTCACGGGGGCACAGATGAGTGGCGCAAATCTGGATAATGTTAATGCAGAGCGTGCTAACTTCAGTGATGCCAATTTACGTCAATCCAATTTAAATAAAATAACTTTGACTCATGCAGTTCTTCAGACAGCCAAGCTCCAGGATGTAACGTTGCTCTACGCTAACCTCCAGAGTGCCGATCTGACGAAGGCTGACTTGAGTGGGGCAATGTTAAAGGGTACGAGTTTGAACCGTGGGAATCTGAGTGGGGCGAATTTGGAACGTGCTGATCTGACGAATGCAAAATTAGCG
>DATNQT010000517.1:0-7387 GCA_036703885.1 Candidatus Sericytochromatia bacterium | reverse complement strand
TTTGGCAATCCTATTAATTACACTCGGATATGTGCAGGGACAGCCAGAATTTGTGGCAATTGGGGAGTTTTCCTGGCTGCGGCTTGTCGTGCAACATATGCCAGTATTAGCCGTTTTGATGTTTATCCCATTGGCTTACTGGTGCCGTTCTCGCTGGATTTTTCGCCTTGGTGCGATCGCAACTATATATTTTCTAGAAGCGAATTTAATCCGATTGAATCTATTAGGTTCTCCACCTTGGACAGCTGCAGTTGCCTGTGCGCTACCACCTGCACGTTTATGGGGATACAGGGATTCTCTATGGGTTCAGCGTTCACCGAAGGCTCAATCATTCGACAGCACAGCCCGTAGTCTTGCTATCACCTTCCTCAGCCTTCTGTTCTTTCTCGCCTCGTTCTATGGATTATGGAGTACCTCATTGGTGCCCTCAGCCAATGACACTTCACTAACCCTTCCTCCTCCAGTCGATATACTGCTCTTAGCGGGTTGGACAGTTTGGGAATGGGTACAACTATTGCGTCGAGTCGATTTAACCAACCTTCTTGTCGCGAGTATGATTACCGTCAGTGCTTTAATTCCCTTTTGGCATCTGAGTAGCGGTAGGCTTGCAATTATAGCTACGCTAATCTTCAACTTGCTCTCATTCCTGCTCTCCACTGGTTTAATCCGTGAAGGATTAGCACAGAGTCAGCGCCGCTTTTTCTGGGGGGGTATGGTATTGCTAACTCTACAAATTCTTAGCCGGATGCTGGAGTACAACACCGACTTACTCTTCAAATCATTAGTCCTGTTCCTCTGCGGACTTGGTGTCATTGCTGCTGGACTATGGTTTGAGCGTTACCGAACCAGGCACTCATAAGTCGTTAGCTAAATAGTCCACCACGAAATCAATCCAAAGTCCCAACTCGAATGACCTTGAATTCTGACTCTCCTAAACCCACACCTAGATGGCGATTTTGGGTACCTATCGTCTTTCAAACAGCATTGATTCTCGCTGTTCCAGCCCAAGCCGTTTACACCCAGCTAACGGGTAAAACCGTTATCCTCCAGACTGTACCAGTAGACCCCTACGAACTGTTGCGAGGCTACTCCCAGACACTAAGATATGATATTTCCCGCCAAAACAGCTTAAGCAAGCTCCCAGGTTGGGAGGAATTGCCCAAGCAACAGCCTAACGGAAATAACTTTGCTTTGATTGAACCGGGTACTCGTTTTTATGTAATTTTGGCAGCACCAACCAAGCCAACCCTAGGTAAACTCCCACAAGCTTGGAAACCTGTCGCAGTTAGTACCCAGCGCCCCTCCCAACTACCAGCAAATCAGGTTGCCCTTAAAGGGCTGGCTGAAAAAGGTTTTATTCAGTATGGGCTGGAAACTTATTACATCCCTGAAGACCAGCGACAGCAGATTAACGCTGACTTAGGGGCAACCCGGCAAGCCAACTCAACACAGTCTCCACCGACGGCACCCCAAACCAACCCAACTCAGTCATCACAGACACCACCAGTTGTTATGGAAATCAAGGTGAATGCTCAAGGTGATGCTGTGCCAGTAAGCCTCTGGGCGCGGGTTGGCGAAGCCTCAAACCCGAAGATTCGTAACTATCGGTTTTAGTAAACACACCCTCCGCTCCTTGCGCTGACTCCACAAAAGGCGATCGCATTCATCCCTTTAGAGAAGCCTTCTTCAAAGGATAGTTTGTTTGCAAGCAACTCGTCGGGTGGGAAATGTCCACCTTACGTTTAATTTTGTCTACCTACTTAATATTTGTTTGTCTTCTGTGTTACTAACTTTTATCCTAGATTTTAGATAAACAAATAGCAGTTTTTTCTACCTTCTAAAGTATGTTTATTAAAAGATTAAAAACCTCTCTTAGGACATAGCGAGTTGCAATATTTAGGTTAATTTCAGTACAGAATTATCTAGAACAATGGTTTATCTTGGTGGCAAAGGAAGTTGATGCTTAAGCAAATTAGGAGAGCTAATGCTATGCAACTACAAGAAAAACCCCAACTCCAACCCAAGATTGACTCAATTTTTCCGGACGAATCTAGTATTCCAACAGAATTCCAGCTACCCGACCCGATTCATCAAACTGAATATCTGATCGATGGATTGCTACGACAGTGGGAGGGGTCAAGGCAAGAAGTCTCGTCATCAATTTATGTGAAAACGGCAGATGGGTTTTCCCAAAAAGTGATTGGCAGCGTTCCAATATTGTCAGAAAAAGAAGCCCTCGAAGCGCTTGATGCTGCCGTGGTAGCCTATAACAACGGCAGAGGACATTGGCCGACAATGTCTGTCAGTGGCAGGATTGAGCATATTCAAGACTTCGCCTATCGGATGAAGGAGAAGAAGCAGGAAGTTGTCAATCTCTTGATGTGGGAAATTGGCAAGTCCTATCCAGATTCCGAGAAAGAATTTGACCGCACGATTGCTTATATCGAAGACACGATTGATGCCCTCAAGAACCTGGATCGAACCAATTCTCGGTTTGTACTCGAACAGGGAATTATTGGTCAAATCCGTCGTGCGCCTCTGGGGGTAACGCTTTGTTTAGGCCCAACAAATTATCCGTTGAATGAAACCTTTACTACACTGATTCCTGCCCTGATTATGGGCAATACAGTGATCTTAAAACCACCAAGGTTAGGAGTTTTGCTCAATCGTCCACTGCTAGAAGCGTTCCGAGACGCATTTCCTCCAGGTGTGGTCAATGTCATTTATGGAAAGGGTCGGGACATCACTCCTCCCCTAATGGCTTCTGGGAAGGTTGATGCATTGGCGTTTATTGGCTCAAGTAAAGCAGCCAGTTCCCTGAAAAAACTGCATCCTAAGCCGCATCGCTTGCGGAGTGTCCTAGGTTTAGAGGCGAAAAATCCAGGCATTGTTCTGCCTTATGCCGATTTGGACTTAGCTGTTAAAGAATGCGTTTTGGGAACGCTTTCTTACAATGGACAGCGTTGCACAGCTTTGAAAATACTATTTGTCCATTCTCAAATTATCGATGTCTTTCTTGAGCGTTTTTGTGATGCGATCGCTAATCTGAAATTTGGTATGCCTTGGGAAAAAGGTGTCACGCTTACACCGCTACCAGATATAGAGAAGCCGAAGTATCTCACCGAACTTGTTGAAGATGCTAAACACTACGGCGCGAAGGTTGTCAATGAAGCAGGCGGCACTGTCAACAAAACCTTCTTCTATCCCGCTGTTCTATATCCTGTTACTTCACAAATGCGCGTGTATCACGAGGAGCAATTTGGTCCTGTAATCCCCATAGTTCCCTTCGATGATATTGAAGTTCCAATTCAATATATGGTTGACTCCGATTATGGGCAGCAGGTCAGCATTTTTGGGAACAATGCCGATACGATTTCCAAACTTGTTGACCCATTAGTTAATCAGGTTTCTCGTGTGAACCTTAATAGCCAATGCCAGCGTGGCCCCGATACCTTTCCCTTTACGGCGAGAAAAGACTCTGCTGAAGGTACACTTTCTGTTACTGATGCTCTACACGCCTTTTCGCTTCCTACCTTAGTAGCCGCGAAACAGACAGACATTAATAAGGGAATGCTAACGCAAATTGTCAGAGAGCATAAATCAAACTTTCTCTCAACCGATTTTATTCTTTGACGGAAAGCATTTACTAGAACACCAGTTCAGTAATTGTTCGCCAGGTTTACATAGAGGGTTCATAGTTCATAAAACCTCTTGCAAAAGTTACTTTCCGCCCCCTAACCCCTAATTCGGCGTAAATAGAAGGTTCGTGCAACCAGGGGCAACCTAATATCTATGTACTACTCACCCTCCGATTTTGGTGCTGAATTGATAAGTAATACAAATCATAACATTGCCTAGTTTGTCTCCTTTTAGGCAAAGTTTTCCAGAAAGACAATGCTGAGATAAGGGCTTGTTTTACTTGATTTCAGGGCTTCAGCTTCTGTTTTAGGCAAAGTTTAATTCCTCCTACCCCTTGGCAAAAAAAACATTTACGAATCTTATCCATCAAGTGGGGGTGAACTAAGTCAGAATCAAACAGTGAAACATAGACTGTACAAGGGTTCCAGAACTACTTTGCCCCTGGTGGTGCGAACCCTATATTTACCCCCTCTACAAGATATCGGTAGATGTTTCCCTTTACTTGGCGATGAGCAATATAAGGCATAGTTGTAGTTATAACTTAGCTGCAATAGTTATAACTACAACTAGGTGCTGTTTGTAGGTTTTTTCTTCAGCGCACTTCCTCAATTGCCCCAGTTAGAGGAGCAATGAGTTTACGAGGTTCCAGAAGTTTACACCGGAATAATGTAGTATGTCGTGTTCAGTCGGGATTACATCTTTTTCTTGGTTTTGAGCGATTGAGAGGGAGCTTGCCCCAATTTGTCGTAATTGCTCTTCTTCCCGACATCTTTTCTCACTGATGATCGCATTGTGTGACACAATAGCTTGCGAGAATTAATTTCCGAGCAAGTAAAAAGTGATGAGTGACTCCCCCATAAGGACTTCTACCCCAGAGGAGTCTTCTTTAGCGTTGACTGCGCCGCTGCCCTTGACCCGACATCCGGCGCATGTCTATATCACGTCTTTGGGGCAGGGATCTCGTCCGACGATACGGGTGTCTCTCAACTCGATCGCGTCTATGCTGACAAATGGGAGTTGTGATGCAATGACGCTCGATTGGGCAAAACTTCGTTACCAGCATACGGCAGCGGTAAGAGCGGTGTTAATGGAGAAGTATAGTCCCGCCACGACCAACAAAATGCTAACGGCGTTGAAAAGGGTGTTGCAGGAGGCGCTCAAGTTGGAGTTAATAAAGGAAAAAGACTATAAGTTAGCGACGGACTTGCGTCCGGTTCCCGGTAGCAAAGGGTTGAAAGGTCGTGCCTTGAGTCGGGACGAGATTGCGGCTCTCTTTAAGGTCTGCCAACAGGATTCCAGTCCCACTGGGGTAAGGGACGCGGCGTTGATTGCCATCTTACGGGGTTCTGGAGTGCGTCGTCGGGAGTTGGTCAATCTGGATTTGAGTGATTTTGAAGAGTCAACGGGAGCGATTGAAGTTCGCGATGGGAAGGGAGGGAAAGACCGAACGGTGTACTTGTCAAGTCAGGCCATTCGGGTGGTGTTAAATTGGCTTATCGTGAGGGGGGATGCTCCTGGTCCACTATTGTGTCCGGTGAACAAAGGCAAGCGAGTCACCATCAAACGCCTCACCTCTCAGGCGGTGTTATTCATCTTGCAAAAGCGGGGAGAAGAGGCGGGTGTTGCATCTTTTAGTACCCACGATTTCAGGAGAACTTTTATTTCTGACCTATTGGATGCAGGTGTGGATTTGGTAACGGTTCAACGCCTTGCGGGACACTCAGACCCCAGTACCAGTTCTCGCTACGACAGAAGACCAGAGGCGGTGAAGCGACGGGCGGTGGAACTTTTGGACTTGCCGGGACTTTCTGAATAACCGATTATTGTGAATTTGGGGAGAGAAGATATCGAGGCTAAAGAAGCGTAACCGATAATAGAGATTAGGGTAAAATTGCCTTAAACTACCGTGTATTGCTACTGTATCAGCCTGTGCCCAAGATTATCTCCCTGTTTAATCAGGCGGGTGGAACAGGTAAAACCACCCTGACACAGAACTTAGGTTATCAGCTTACCCAACGGGGACATAATGTGTTGCTAGTTGATATTGATCCACAGGCATCGCTAACTGCCTTCATGGGTTTAGAACCGTTTGAATTGGAGGAAACGATCGCGGATTCATTACTTAAAGATGCTCCACTCCCAATTCATCGTGAGCTTCATGGCATGGATTTAATTCCCTCAAACATTCTCCTTTCCGCTGCCGAGGTGCAGCTTCACTCGGCGCTGGCTCGTGAATGGCGACTTAAGCAAGTTCTCTCGCCTGTTCAGAACAACTATAATTTCATACTGGTTGATTGCCCTCCAACACTAGGGATTTTCAGTATTGTGAGTCTGGTGGCTTCAACCCATGTCCTCGTCCCGATTCAGACTCACTTCAAAGCCTTTCTGGGTGTAGAACTCCTTCTCGACTCCATTCGTCAGGTAAGAGAACGCATTAATCCCGAACTGGCTATTATTGGTGTAGTTCCGATGATGCATGAGAGCCGTACTAGCCAGGGGAAAGTCATTCTAGATGGTATAAGAGAGCAACTCGGCAGGGTAGCGCCCATCTTTCCGGCTATTCCCAGAGCGATCGCTTTTGCTGATGCTTCGATGGAGCGAAAACCGCTAGCCGTCTATGACCCTAAGCATCCGGCTGTGCCGCTCCTTGAGTCTATTGCTCAGAGATTGGAGAAAGACTAATGGCCCTCAAGAAGTCCGGGCGAACGGCACCCAAGCTGAAGACTCTGGAGGCTTACCTGAGTAACCCACCAGAGCCATCAACTTCTACGGCTCCCCTCGAAAAAATTCGCCACCCTCTGAAGCAACCGCGTCGCTATTTCGCGCCAGAAAAGTTAGCTCAACTCGTGCAGTCAGTTAAGGAGCATGGTATTTTAGAACCTCTGTTAGTTCGTCCTCTTAATGATGGGGAGTACGAGCTGGTTGCCGGGGAACGACGGCTCCGGGCTGCTCGCGAGGCCGGACTAACAGAAGTCCCCATCGTTTCACGCGCTCTGGATGATAAGCAGGCTCTCCAAATCGCCTTAATGGAGAATCTTCAGCGAGAAGACCTGAACCCAGTGGAAGAGACGGAAGCTGTGTTGGAGCTACTGGCGATTGTCCTGGAAATAGACACACACGAGGTGGTGTCTGTTCTCCACCAGTCCTATAACGCTAAACAACGAGGAATTGAGTTGAATCAGAACGTTCTGATTCAATTGGAGAAGATTGAGTCACTCCTAGCTTCGATAGGACGTTTCAATGCTGGAACCTTTCGTTCAAGTCGTCTTCCCCTACTGAATCTTCCATCGGATGTGCTAGGGGCACTACGGAAGGGAGAGCTTGAGTACACAAAAGCAATGGCGATTGCACGGGTGAAGGATTCTCAGCTTCGGTGTGATTTGCTTTCGTTGGCAATTGCTGAGAATTTATCGCTCAACTCCATCAAGGCGCATATTAAGGAACTCTTGCCTCAACCGGAATCAACTCCGGAGAGAATTCTGCTGGAGCGGTTGAGTGAAATCAATAAGCGTTTACACAAGAGCAAGACTTGGGGCGAGAAGAAGAAAAGAGAGCGGATCGCTAGATTGCTGGATGAGTTGGATAAACTGACAAAAGAGAGTTAGAGGACAGCGTTGGCTATATATCCAAAGTTGAACAATAAACAGCCCGCTTGGAACATTACCGACCGCTGCTAGGGCACTTCAAATCTGTGCCATACCGCCATCGACAAACAGCTCGATGCCGTTGACAAAGCTGCTGTCGTCAC
>DATNQT010000516.1:0-9098 GCA_036703885.1 Candidatus Sericytochromatia bacterium | reverse complement strand
CTCTCAATTTTGCCTGGAATTCAAAAAGAAGTTGCCTATATGAGGGCAGTATCCAGGCAAATCAAAGAATCTGAGTTGTCTCCAAGTGAAAGGACAAAAGATGTCAAGGAAGCCGCTTTGATAGGGAAAGAGTAAACAGTTGGGGGTGGTCTATCATTTAGGATTTGCTGGCTGACGCGAGACTTCTGTCATAAACCGATCGGGCGATCGCAACAACAAGCCGTATTCAATCCCCTCCACCACCGCTTGATAAGACGCCTCAAGAATATTCGGAGATACGCCTACAGTTGTCCACCGTTGTTGACCGTTGCTGGATTCAACCAGCACGCGAGTCTTGGCAGAGGTACCCGCGCCACTGTCAAGAATTCGCACTTTATAATCCGTCAACTGAAACTGGACAATTTCAGGGTAGAAGTTCTTAAGTGCTTTACGCAGAGCAGCATCCAAGGCAGAAACGGGTCCCTTTCCTTCTGCCGCCTCTAGGATGTCTTCGCCATTAACCGCCACTTTAATCGTGGCAAGAGCATTAGTGTAGTTAACATTTGCCCCTTGCAGCATATCGCAATGAACCTGAAAGCCTTTCAGTTCAAAGGGCTGCTGGCGATATCCCAAAGCGTCACGCATCAGCAAGTCAAAACTAGCTTCTGCTGCCTCAAATTGATAACCTTCACTTTCTAAGTCTTTGAGGCGTTCCAGGATTTGGCGGCAGGCGGGGTCTTGCTTGTTGAGTTCATGACCGAAGCTACGGGCTTTTGCCAAAACATTACTTAACCCAGACTGGTCAGAAATCACGATCCGACGGCGATTACCAATTTGTTCTGGCTCAATGTGTTCGTAAGTGAGGGGATTGCGTTCAACCGCTGAGACATGGATACCGCCTTTATGAGCAAACGCCGATCGCCCAACAAAAGGCGCGTGGTCATCGGGGGCAAGATTAACCACTTCACTAATCAATCGGCTGGTTTCTGTCAGCCTTGCCAGTTGTTCATCCTGAATACACTTGTAACCCAGCTTCAGTTGTAGGTTGGGAATCAGCGAACACAGATTCGCATTGCCGCAGCGTTCGCCATAACCGTTAATTGTTCCCTGCACCATCCGGACACCTTCTATCACCCCAGCGAGAGCATTAGCAACAGCTGTGTCTGAGTCGTTGTGAGTATGAATTCCTAACTGGGGAATAGGGAATGGGGAATGGGGAATGGGGGATTGGTGAGATTTTTCACTGTCCGCTATTCCCATTGCCTCAACAACGTCGCGAACAATTTGACCGACTTCATGAGGCAGAGTACCGCCGTTGGTGTCGCACAGGACTAGCCACTCTACGCCAGCGTTGAGTGCTACCTTTAGTGTTTTGAGGGCATATTCACGATTATGCTTGTAGCCATCAAACCAGTGTTCAGCATCGTAAATTACACGACGACCTTGGCTCTTGAGATACTCAATCGTGTCTTCGATCATCGCTAGATTTTCGTCCAGGGTAGTGTTTAGCCCTTCAGTGACCTGTAAATCCCAAGATTTGCCAAAAATGGTCACCCAACGAGTTCCCGCCGCCAAAATCGCTTGCAGCATTGGGTCAACGGCGGCTGTGGTATTAGGGCGTCGTGTCGAACAAAATGCCACAACCTCTGCCTGAGTTAGCGGTTCTTCTTTGAGCTGCCAGAAAAATTGTACGTCTTTAGGGTTTGCTCCAGGCCACCCACCCTCAATGAAGGGAATCCCCAACTGGTCAAGTTGCCGAGCAATCCGCAGCTTGTCTTCCAAAGACAGCGACAGCCCTTCACGCTGGGAACCATCCCGCAGCGTCGTGTCGTAAATCCAGATTGGGTTTGATTCGTTCGAGGTCATGGGTGGGAGAATATTTGAGCTAATCGTAAAGAAATGTAAACTAGAAGCGGGAAAGCAATGTAAACCAGTCAGGTGAATCGTCAATGCCTAAAGTAACAGCTCAGGGAAAAACGTTTGAATGTGACCTAGGCAGTAACCTACGCAAAGTTTTATTAGAGCATGGCGTTGAGCTTTATAACGGCAATGCCAAAATTATTAACTGTATGGGCATCGGCACTTGTGGCACTTGTGCGGTGATGATAGAAGGGGAAGTTTCAGAAGCAAATTGGAAGGATAAGGCAAGGCGATCGCTTCCTCCCCATTCTCCCACTAGCGGACGCCGCCTAGCCTGTCAAACCAAGGTTCTAGGTGATATAAGCGTTACAAAATATGACGGATTTTGGGGACAAGGCGATAAAAGTATATGGACAGCCACCAGCCTAAAGGGATAAGCACCAGTAGATATCATCTCCCCTGACTTCCAACGACAAACGACTCACAACTCACAACTATCTGCGCCGTGTCAACAAACCTTGAAATTCCCCCAGAATCTGAGCAAAATCTGCCGACAATCTTTCGCATCTCTCCCCTGATTCGTATCACGCTTTTGAGTTTGTATGTAGCGCTAACGGTTCCTCTACCGTTTTTGGCACAAGTATCTTCTGCTCCTGTGCCGCCAGCATTGTTGTGGGTGGGAATTGGCTTAGGTGCGATCGCATTATTTGGTGCGTTAAGCGAACGAGTAATTGTGGATGAGGAGAAAATTCAGGTAGCTTATCCCAGTTGGGTTCCGCAATTCTTTCGTAAAGGTTGGTTACTACCTTGGACAGATGTGAAAGATTTAAAAATGCGTACTACTGGTCAAGGAGGGTTGGTTTACTACTTCCTTAACCAGTCGTCGGAAAAAGCTTATTTACTACCCATGCGAGTTGTTGGGTTTGCTCGGTTAGTTAAGCTAGTGGAAGTACATACTGGTATAGATACAACAGATGTTCGTCCTTTGGCACAGCCCTGGATGTATCTGATTTTGTTGGGATTTACACTGTTGCTGTTGCTTGTGGATGGATGGACGATAGTAACAGCATTAACTCAAGGTTTAATCGCTTAAAATTTAAACCACCGTCAAGGTAGTCCAGGTAATTGTCTAACCCCCACTCCCCACTCCCTACTCCCCATTCCCCTCAGTTACAGCTGAATCAGGTGAGCCTTGCGACTTCAAGGAAAGGTGGAATTACAGGGACGGCGATATTAACAGATATTTCCTTTGAGGTATTTAAAGGCGATCGCATTGTCATTACCGGCCCATCCGGTGCTGGTAAAACTTCCCTCCTACGGCTATTAAACCGCCTAATCGAACCTACGGGTGGCACGATATATCTAGAAAATCAAGACTATCGGAAAATCCCTGTCTTACACTTACGGCGACAGGTGATGCTGGTTTCTCAAGAACCAAAGCTGTTAGGGATGACTGTCCGGGAGGCTTTAGCTTATCCCTTAGTATTACAGCAGCTACCTCAACAGCAGATTCAGGAACGTCTAGATACCTATCGCGAACAGCTACACATTCCTGGGGAGTGGTTGGAAAGAACGGAGTTGCAACTCTCGGTAGGACAAAGGCAGTTAGTTGCGATCGCACGAGCTTTAGCCACTCAACCCAAAATCTTATTACTCGATGAGCCAACTTCCGCTCTGGATGCTGGTTTAGCGTCTCACGTTCTTAGCGTGTTAGCTGACTTAGCCGAGAAAGGAAATTTAGCAATTTTGATGGTCAATCATCAGTTGGATATGGCTCAACTATTCTGTAGGCGGATATTGTATTTCCAGGAAGGTCAACTACTTCAGGACGCCCCGGCTACCCAAATCGACTGGAAACAATTGCGAGAAAGCTTAGTGCAAGCCGAGGCGCAAGCTGCTCAAGATTGGATTTGAGTGTCAAATAGTTATAGGGCAGGCAAGATGCCTGCCTAATAGCAATTGGGTTGGCATTTGACACAAATGGAACAAGTTAGTTTGTAGGGGCGGGTTTTACCCTTATCAGTTTTCCAGACCCAGATATAGCAAAGTGCTGAGTGCTGAGTGCTGAGTGCTGAGTGCAAACACAGTCTATAAAAGGCTTTTGGGTGTTCCTACTGTCCTAACCTCAGTGGCTACTGCTATATAGATAAATCCGCCCTTCCCTAATGTGTCATCTCTAAAACCAAATAGTATGAGATACGCCAATTCAATGGGTGGTAGTTCACCTCATGGATTTCCCAACTGCTACTTGTGCGGTAGAGCGACGGGAATTATCTTGATGAGTTGGTGATTCTACCGATATCATTTGAGTCCCCTGAAGCATCGCTGGATTGAAGCGATAGCCAATATTACGAACCGTTTGAATTAGGCTGGGTTCTCGCGGATCGATCTCGATTTTTTTGCGCAGCGAGAGAACGTGAGTGTCAATCGTGCGCGGGTTGTCAATAGCGTCGGGCCAAGCACGACGTAGTAGTTCAGAACGACTCAAAGGCAGTCCTTCTGCTTGCGCTAGCACGTAGAGCAAACTGAATTCCTGGGGCGTCAGGTCGATAAACTCTTCTTTAAAACGGACGCGACGCTGCACTAGATCGATCTTAAGATCGCCATAGTCCAGAGAGATTGGAACTGACCTTACACGTATGCGGCGAATCAGTGCTTCAACCCGCGCCATAAACTCTTGCATTCCAAAAGGCTTGGTCAGATAATCGTCAGCTCCTGCCCTAAGACCTGCAACAATGTCACTCTCTGTATTGCGGGCAGACAACATCAAGATCAGTGACTGTCGCTGCTGCTGTAGCCAGCGACAAAACTCTACCCCATCACCGTCGGGTAAGTCAGAGTCGATGATAATGAGTGTTGGTTGACGATGATAGAACGTGTCTCGTGCCTGATGAAGCGTCGCGGATTGGTACACCCAATAGCCTGCTTGCTGTAAGTGCCAACCCAGTAGCGATCGCAAATGGGGGTTTCCCTCGATAATTTGAATACAAAGCGATCCCACGGCATCTTACTTCCTTTTAGCTGGTGCGTTTCAGGTTAACAGAGCTATTGTCAGGATTTTGTAACAAGTGTTACTGAGGAGTGGGGAGCGAGGAAACTTCTTAATAGAACTTGTCCGTAGTTACAATGAACTTAACGAAGATTAACGTATGCGATCTCCTGCTGAGTAAGCTGATGCCAGAACTGTCAATTGATCAAAACAATTTCTCTGTTTTGTATCGCTGTATACATGAATTACCTCACTTAACCCAGACAAAGGAGCGCCAGCCGACTTGCCTTTCTTGGTAAACTATCTATTCCCGGTAAGTTCGCCAAACCGCGATTTCGCCAAGCAAGATCAGATTTTTCTTTCTCAAGTTGGGAGACTACGCCAGTCAATTCAAGGACAATAGCAGTTAGCTGCTAGTTGTTAGTTGTTAATCAATTGATTGACAGCTTGCAGCTATAAACTTAAAATTCAAAACTCAAAACAGTTTAAACTATGCTTCAAGATACTCAAACCATACGTTACTACCAACAGCTAACTGATGCCTTGGTTTTTATGTGGAACCGAGGTTACCGCTTTGACGACCTACGGCTGTATATTGATGGCTATCTTGCTGCCCTCCGGCACAGTAATGCTCTTGAATCCTATCTCATCCACCGTTTAGAGGAAGAAGCAACTCGTTACCTCCGAGACCCATCTAACTTTGAAGCGATAACGATGCCCGAACCAGAAACTGGCTACTATTAGCTATTTAGCAGTTGTTAGTGGATGGTTACTGGTAAACAATAAAGACAGATAGGCGGTTAGCTTGTGCAAACCTGCCTATTGCCTTTTAAGGTTTATGAACTATTAAGTTTCTATTTCTATAAAAAAAGCCTGCCGTAGCAGACTTCAATAACCGTAATCTTTTTAAACAAGCCTGCCTCACAGGCTTGACTTAGATAACAGAGACTTCTCTGCACCCTATGGATGAAAGGAAGGACGCTTCAGGAAGCCAAAGCGACTTCAACTAATTGCTGTAATTCGCCTTGTTGGTACAGTTCGATCAGGACATCCGAGCCACCGACAAATTCTCCATTAATGTAGACCTGAGGAATTGTCGGCCAGTTGGAATATTCCTTAATTCCCTGGCGGATTTCATTATCACTTAGGACATCTACGGTTTCGTAGGGTACGCCCAACGTATTCAAAATCTGGACGACGTTGTTAGAAAAACCACATTGGGGCATTAGCTTATTGCCCTTCATGAAAACCAAAATCTTGTTTTGGTTGACCATGTTGTCAAGCCGCGCTTGTAGCTCTGGTGTCATTGATTTGCCTCAATTTCTCTGCTATCTGGTGTAACTCTAGTGTAGCGGTGGTCGAAAGAAGACAGTTTTAACTTGACATTAAATAACTTGTCCAACGGCATTCCAAGTTTCAGGCGTGTAGGTTTTGAGTGCCAAAGCATGAATGGCTTCTGTTGCCATTTCTTGCTGGAGGGTACTATAAACAAGCTGATGCTGTTTCACCAAGCTCTTGCCTTCAAATTCAGAGGAAACAACGATCGCTTGTAAATGGTCACCGCCACCTGTTAAATCTTGAACCTGCACTTGAGCATCTGGTATCCCTGCCTTAATCAATGTTTCAACTTGCTCTAGGCTAATCATTGCAACTCCTGTTGTTGTTCAAGTTTCCCAGATATCATATTTTAACTTTTAGGAGGAGCAGACGAGGTAGGCTGGCTGTCTCGTGGCTTGGGATAAGGAGCGTCCACAAATCCTAGCTCGAAGAGTTGCTGGTAGGCTTTCTTTCCTAAGTCGCGAGTTGGATTTTGAGAACGAACAATCTGAATCAATAAGGGTACGGCAAGTTCGGGCTGATTTTGCGCCCGATGCACGAGTGCCAGCTGGTAGGTGGCTTCATCTCGCATTTCAGCAGTTTGTGCAGCTTTCTGGCGTTGGGAATCAAAAACTCGGTTGTCGATTCCTGAAAAACTTGAAGACAGCTGTTGATAAAAATTAGACAGCTGATTGAAAACCTGACGTGCTTCCTGAAGCTTTGTGGCAGCTAAAGGATAGTTTTGCCCATTAACAGCATTCATTGCCTCTACCATCAAACGCTGCCCTCCGGCTAAACTCAGAATGCTGTCGTTTTGAGCTAAAGGACGCAGATTATTGGGATCGGTCAAATCTGGCTGTGTTTCATTGGCACCTTCTGGAGGCACAGGCGCGGAAGTTTGAGCCTGTGCTGGTGGCAGTAGCGCCAAAGTAGCGGTGAAGGGCAATGCAACAAGACAGGTAAAGCCAAGGCGGCGAACAGTTCCAGAAGAGACCATGAAATAACTTGGGGGCTTATCTACTAGAGACACGATAGATCTAAACTTCGGTATCTTACCATTGCTAGAGCAATGTCAGTTGCAGTTGTTAGTTACGAAGATTCCGAAAGCTTGTAAGGGCTAGACGGAAACCCCTTCTAAAAAGTTTCCTGAATTTAAATATCGAGTGGTTATTGCCAAGGACTTTAACCAAAGACCACGAAGATAACTGACACTAGGAATTGACACCAATTGGACTTGAAGATTACTTTTATCCAAATGTCAGAGCATTTTTGTTCAATATATTGTTTTATAGTGCCTTGCTAGCAACGGTTTGGATTGGTTTAGTCCTTGGCAAACGATTAAGATCGCGATGATCACAGAGGTTTGGAGGACACCCATGACCCGTAGCCCCGATTCTGTACCAGAAAATACGCCTCAAACCAGCGGCGTCCCAGAAAAAAGTATGGGCGTACTCCTGCAACGGGGAGGTGAGGAACTGGCGCTTGTGAAGGTGAGCGATCGCTTTACAATCCGTCCGACTTCCTCAACGGCGACAGATGAATTAGCAAACACCCTACCAGTCAAAAGCAGCCGAGATATTAAAACTGCCCAGCTTGAAGAATTTACCGTTGCCCCCAAACAGCGAGACGCAGCAATGCAGGCAGCACGGAATAATGATGCAGTTGCCTTTGCCAGTCATGTTTACCAACTCAAAGACAATCCAGAGACTTATGTGTACTTAACCGACCAGTTGACGATTCAATTTGCTCCAGAAGTCGATGAAAAAGCGATCGCCTCAATTGCCACCGAATTCGGCTTACAATCCGTTAAACCCGTAGTCGGCATCCCCAACACCTTTGTCTTTAAACTCACCCCTCAGGCTATAGAAAATCCTGTCAAAATTGCCAATCGACTGATTGGGCGTCCAGAAGTTTTAGTTGCCGAACCGAACATTGTCATTCCCAAAGAATCGCACTACCGCCCCCGCGACCCCTTGTATCCCCAGCAATGGTATCTCTACAACAAGGGAGGTGCGGGACTGGGAGCGGGTTCTCATATTGATATAGAGAAAGCTTGGGATATTACACGCGGCAATCGTTCTGTAGTCGTGGCAATAGCCGACGACGCTATTGACTTGAACCACCCAGATTTTCAGGGACTCGGTAAAATTGTTGCTCCTAAAGACTTTAAAGACCAAGACTTCTTGCCTCTGCCAGAGAGTTCCGATGAAAGTCATGGTACAGCTTGCGCGGGGGTAGCCGTAGCTGAAGAAAATGGCACGGGTATTGCTGGCGTCGCGGCGGGTTGTGCCTTAATGCCTATCCGCACTACGGGTTTTTTAGATGATGAGACGATTGAACAGCTATTTGACTATTGCGTTGCTAATAACGCTAGTGTGATTTCTTGCAGTTGGGGACCCGCTGCCGTTTACTTTCCCCTCTCCCTGCGGCAAAGTGCTGCCCTCACTCGTGCCGCCACTCAAGGACGCCAAGGTAAAGGCTGCGTCATTGTCTTCGCTGCCGGAAATGCCAACCGCCCCGTCAGCGGTACTATTTTTGAGAAGGGCTGGCCCAATGACTTGCTGAAAGGATCAACAGACTGGCTGGGCGGTTTCACCATTCATCCAGACGTAATCGCCGTTTCTGCCTGTACCAGCTTGGGTAAAAAATCAGCTTATAGCAACTGGGGGACGAACGTCTCGGTTTGCGCTCCCAGCAACAACGCACCGCCAGGAATGTGGTTTGAAAAAACGGGCTATATCGGTACAGCACCGCAGGTAACCGTATCCCTGCCGGGATTAGGTATTTTTACCGCCGACTTGGTGGGTGATCTCGGCTATGAGACGGGTGACTATACTAGGACGTTTGGCGGCACTTCCAGTGCCTGTCCGGTTGTGGCAGGTGTCGCTGCCCTCGTTCTCTGTGCAAATCCTGATCTTACAGCTCAAGAAGTTAAGCGCCTTCTCCAAGAAAC
>DATNQT010000515.1:0-1713 GCA_036703885.1 Candidatus Sericytochromatia bacterium | reverse complement strand
CGGCGTCGATATTGTTAGTCTGGACTGGACGGTCGATATGGCAGAGGCAAGACAACGATTGGGATCTAATGTTAAGGTGCAGGGGAATATGGACCCAGGTGTGCTCTTTGGGTCGCAGAATTTTATCCGCGATCGCATTCTTGATAACATCCGTAAAGCAGGTAACGTTGGTCATATCTTCAACCTCGGTCACGGCGTTTTACCGGGAACCCCAGAAGACAATGTGAGATTCTTCTTTGAAACTGCCAAGCAAGCCGATAAATTACTGACCGTTCACGCCTAATTCTCTATGGCAGTCTCTCTCCTTTGAAGGCAATATAGCAATCCTAAATGAGTTGTGAACTACCTCCCCCTTGTCCTCCTTGTCCTCCTTCTTCTTTTTCACGAATCAAATAAGATTGCTATATGACCCCTAAGCGGATTTTTTTGACGGGTGCTAGTGGCTGTATCGGTCACTACATTGCTGAAGCGTTAATTCAGGAAACCGATCATGATTTATTCATGTTGGTCAGGAACCCAAAGAAACTGGGGTTTGACTATGAGGCTCGTCCTGGCATCACGATTTTACAAGCTGACTTGCGCCAAATCTCACAATTTGGTGACCTGCTCAAAACGATGGATGTGGCAATTTTAGCGGCAACCGCTTGGGGAGGGCAGCAGGACTCCTTTGACATTAACGTGGTCAAAACGCTGCAGTTGATGGAATTGCTCGATCCAGTAGTTTGCGAACAGATGATTTATTTCTCTACTGCCAGCGTTTTGGATCGCAATAACAAACCTTTGAAGGAAGCGGGTCAGTTAGGTACAGATTACATCCGTTCTAAGGCCGACTGTTTGGGGCGATTATCGAAATTAGCGATCGCCCCTAAGATTACCACCCTGTTTCCTACGTTGGTACTGGGAGGAGATGTTAACAAACCCTACTCCCATGTTTCCTCAGGTATCGCCGACGTAGTGAAATGGGTTGATGTGATTCGTTGGCTCAAAGCCGATGGCAGTTTCCACTTCATCCATGCACGAGATATCGCTCAAGTGGTGCGATACCTGATTGACCATCCCCCCAACCCCAACATTAGGGAAGAGGTAGATGCGATTTCGTCTAATCAATTGGTCTTAGGAAATCAGCTAACTACTGTCAACCAAGCTGTGGAAGAAGTTTGTGCCTATTTAGGTAAAAAAATATACTTTCGCGTACCTTTATCCCTGTGGCTTGCCAATTTCTTCATTGTGCTATTCCGAATTCAGATGGCAGCTTGGGATCGGTTTAGTCTGAATTATCGACATTTTAGCTATCAAAACCCAGTCAATCCAGAGACATTTGGTTTACCGACTTATTGCCCTACCTTCACCGATATTCTGAAAATCAGTGGCATTCCTGGCAAATAGGTAGCTTTGACAGACATCTCCTGTTGTTGCGCCAGCGTGTCCCCAATATCCCATTTAAAGTGATGTTCGAGCTGTCTGATCGCAAGAGATGATTTTTATGGGGTGCCCTGCAACGCACCCTACTCTACTATTTGCAATGCCAATTTTGCTGCCCCTACCATTCCCGCTTGATTGCCCAACTCAGCCGTGAGTAGCTGTAAATCGGCACGGGAACTAGGAAGTACTCGTCGCTCGATTTCGGCAAGGGCAGCAGGAAAGAAAAATTCGGCACTCGCACTCACACCGCCACCAATGACAATGGCTTCCGGGGTTAGGACATAGATGAGA
>DATNQT010000514.1:0-9698 GCA_036703885.1 Candidatus Sericytochromatia bacterium | reverse complement strand
CAGCGCTTCTAGCAGCACCGCCGTACCTAAATTGTTGATACTGGTATACTGATTAATTTCATACAT
Source organism: Candidatus Sericytochromatia bacterium (assembly GCA_036703885.1). Taxonomy (GTDB): domain Bacteria; phylum Cyanobacteriota; class Cyanobacteriia; order Cyanobacteriales; family Coleofasciculaceae; genus CADCTM01. The sequence continues at coordinate 9,632 of DATNQT010000514.1, read as the reverse complement.
ACGCTGAAAGTATTGGTTTTGCGTATCAAAATTCGACTTTTGCAAGAGGTCTATTGACTAATGGGGATGCATCATCGGGAAGATAGAGTCTTCTTCTTCTTCAATGAAGATTCACAATCAAGTAGCTGATGATACACAAAGCTTTCAAGGGTTAGCGATCGCTATATAGAGATACCCCGAAACTAAATACTGCTTGAAATCAACAGACAGTTTCTACCATCATGGCAGCGTTTGTAAACAACGCGATCGGCAAGGCGTCGCAGCAAGAACCAGCCATACCCTCCTTCACAAAGTGTCCCTGGTTCTGGTTCCTCTAATATGTCTGGATTAAAAGGTTTTCCATGATCCCAGATTCGGATTTCTATCCGCCCGTCAGAGATGGCTAACTCAATTTCAATGGTTGTGTCGGATGGCAACTCGTGATGAGCGTGGCGAACAGCATTGGAAAACCCTTCTGCTAGAGCTAAATTGAGCCTATAGAATTGGTGATTTGAGCTGTACTTCTGGCAGATGTGGTTTGAGCAGAATTCCTCAAACCATTTCTGTACCTGGGCTTGGACAGTCAAATCACTCTTGACTTTGCGACGCTCAAGTCTTAACATGTCCGTGCTCGACCTTTGCTGACCCCACCTTACACTAGCTGACCAAAAACTAAGAATCAGACACTCTATTCACTGTTGAAAGTCAACAGTTAAATCGACGTAAGAGTGAATAGAGTGGAAGCCAGCCTGCTCTTCAAACTACCATCAAGTGGCTTTTTATTATATGTAGAACTGATTTAAGTGGCGATTGTGCTTGTAGACGCCTTGAGATTTTAGTAGAGCGGCTTCCTGTCTAATAATGCAGTTCTCCTGAGGTACTAAGCTACTGTCTAGCCGAGTAAAAGTTGCTCGGCGTACAGGTTAGATTGCCTGTATCCTAGTTTCGTTCTGAGTTTTTAGTAAGAATAAATACTTAGGACGATTACCTTACAACATTTCAGCTCTGAAGCAATAGCTACCTAAAAGCCAAAAATTTCTTAGGTTTGCAAATGAGATGCCCGATTCCTTAGTCATGTATCGCTGGTTTAATGTTAACTCATTCAGTCACAATAATTCGATTAACTTGTGCTGCTAAACACAAATAACTGATTTCTTTATTTTTATTTTGAAAAAGGTAAATAATTAACGCCCGTTCATGTTTTTTGGCAGTACATCAGCACAGCTAAGACACGAACGGGCGTCAGTTAGGTTAGTGGAATTAAAGTTTAAAACAGACCCAAAGTGAGGGACTTGTCAATTGGGAAGGTTGCACCAATGCCTAACCAGAGGGTTACAAGGGTACCCAACAGGAATACCGTTGTGGCTACTGGACGGCGGAATGGATTCTGGAACTTGTTAACGTTCTCGATAAACGGAATCAAGATTAGACCTAAAGGAACCGCTCCCATGCACACAACTCCCAGCAGTTTATTGGGTAAAGTGCGTAGGATTTGGAAAACTGGGTATAAATACCATTCCGGGAGGATTTCTAGAGGTGTGGCGAAGGGGTCTGCTGGTTCACCAACCATTGCTGGGTCTAGAACCGCTAAACCAATGCAAAGAGCAATTGTCCCCATAATTACTACAGGGAAAATGTAGAGGAGGTCGTTTGGCCAAGCGGGTTCGCCATAGTAGTTATGACCCATCCCTTTAGCCAGTTTTTCGCGGAGTTTTGGATCGGTTAGATCCGGCTTTTTGACAGTTGCCATCGTTAGATTACTCTCCTTAATCAATAAAGATCGGCAGGTAGCTCTTAGCTTAATCTAATTGTCTTTTACAAAGGCTTCAAGACAAATAACCCTAAATACTAATCACTAACTGCCGTCAGCGTACTTTACAACGGGCCAGAAATGCCCTGCTTGCGAATCATAATGAAGTGCAGCAGCATGAAAACCGCTATCAGCCAGGGTAGAACAAAGGTGTGGGCGCTGTAGTAGCGAGTCAGGGTGGCTTGACCTACGCTTGAACCACCACGGAGTAAGTCGGAGATTAAAACACCGACAACGGGAATTGCTTCGGGGACACCGGAGACAATCTTGACAGCCCAGTAACCAACTTGATCCCAAGGCAGTGAATAGCCGGTAACGCCAAAGGAAACGGTAATCACTGCTAAAATGACCCCCGTCACCCAAGTCAACTCACGGGGTTTCTTGAAACCACCGGTAAGGTAAACGCGGAAGACGTGCAAAATCATCATCAGCACCATCATGCTGGCAGACCAGCGGTGGATAGAGCGGATGAGCCAGCCAAAGTTTACGTCAGTCATTAAATACTGTACGGAGGAAAATGCCTCAGCAACCGTTGGTCTATAGTAAAAGGTCATTGCGAATCCAGTAGCAAACTGGATTAAAAAGCAAGTGAGGGTAATCCCGCCCAGACAGTAAAAAATATTAACGTGGGGAGGTACGTATTTTGTGGTAACGTCGTCGGCAAGAGCCTGAATCTCTAGACGCTCCTCAAACCAGTTGAAAACTTTTGAGTCGGTTATCTGCTTAGAAAACATGAAGCCAGAATGCCTAAAAGGATATTGCTGTTTTTGACGTATTTGCCCCCGGTAGGATAGATGACGCAGGGGAAATTTTTATTGGTTTTGAGTGCCGGGGAGAGCATACCGCTTTTACGGAATACGCACAAATCCGATCAGATCGCTGACCTCGTTTGATGTCCCCTATACAAGAAATGTAACATAGCCTGCAAGGGATAGACGTTGCTAGACAGTAACTCTCGTGACTGATTGAGTGTGCAGCTAGGAAGATAATCTTGGAGAAGTATATTTCAAGCGATCCCGCTCAAGGCAGCTCTACCCTGCTAGAAATTAGGGAATCAAAGGCTAGCGTTAAAATTTTGCTTATGTACAAACGAGCTTTTTGGGTTGGACTCTTACTGATCTTCCAAATCATTTTCTTGTCGGCTTGGTGGACACCCACCGCTTCTGCTTTTACAGAGGAGCAAAAGATCTTTTCCCAAGCGTGGCGAATTGTCTCTCAAGCGTATTTAGATGACTCATTTAATAATCAAAACTGGTGGGCGTTGCGTGAGAAGGCACTGCAACAACGGCTGGACAATCGTGAGGCAACCTATGCGGCAATTCAAAAGATGTTGGGGAGTCTTAATGACCCTTTCACGCGACTATTGAAACCAAGCCAATATAGGAGTTTGCAGGTTAATACATCTGGGGAACTATCGGGTGTAGGACTGCAAATTGCTCTGGACGCGGAGACTGGGGAGTTGGAAGTGGTCGCCCCAATTGCCGGTTCACCCGCAGACAAAGCCGGAATCAGTCCGCGCGATCGCATTGTGGAAATTGACGGCATACCGACATCGACATTGACCCTTGACGAAGCTGCCGCCCGAATGCGCGGACAAATTGGCACCCCCGTCACGCTGAAGATTCAAGCCAAGGCAGGGGAGTCAAAGTCTGTTGAACTAGTACGCGATCGCATTGCCCTTAATCCAGTCTATGCCGTGTTGGATTCCCACCCAGGTGGTGTCCCAGTCGGCTACATTCGCCTCAGCCAGTTTAGTGCCAATGCGACGACAGAAGTCGCAGATGCCATTAATCGGCTAGAGAAACAGGGCGCAGATGAATACATTCTCGACCTGCGAAATAATCCTGGCGGACTCTTGCAGGCAGGTATTGAAATTGCCCGTCTCTGGTTGGACAAAGGCACTGTTGTCTACACGGTGAATCGGCAAGGAACGCTAGGTAGCTTTGAAGCCGATGGTCCTGCTCTTACAAAAGACCCGTTAGTCGTTTTAGTCAATCAGGGAACTGCTAGCGCTAGTGAAATTCTCGCTGGCGCATTACAGGATAACGGTAGGGCAAAACTCGTTGGAGAAAAAACCTTTGGCAAAGGTTTAATCCAATCCTTATTTGACCTCTCAGACGGGTCGGGATTGGCAGTTACTGTTGCTAAGTACGAGACGCCCAATCATCGGGATATTCATAAATTGGGCATCGCGCCCGACTTAGAGGTAGCCTTAGAGCCAATTACTCTCGACCAGGTAGGAACTGGGGCAGACCAACAGTATCAGGCAGCCGTGAAGCTATTACAAAGCAATTCAGTGGTTGCTGAGGCAGCTTAATTCAGGTGGCGCTGAGTTGTTAGGGAGTTCCAAATTAAAAAGTACCTAATTGTAGGGGCGAGTCGCTTTCTCAAGTCACGAGCATAACCGATACTTGTATTGAACTCGCCCTTGTTTAAACTAAAGCTCTGGGGCACTTTCAAGAGCAGATAATCGCTGATACGCTTGATCAATAACGCCTTTGCCACGCAAAAAACCCGTATTAGCACCCGGACAGATATACTGTAGGGTCGTCGAGGTAAAGCGATCGCGCAGGGACTGGACGCTACGAAGTTGACGAGGCCAGTGAAAAGTTTTCGAGGTGCGTAGAGGCATCAATTCTCCTTGCGGGTTTGGCAGTAAATGACGCCCGGAAAAGAGAACGCCACCCAAATTGTTGTAATAAAGACAAGAGGAACCCGGAGAGTGACCGGGCGTCCAGATCCCGCAACAGCTTGGTGTGAGGATAAACTCGTATTGAAATGGAGTTGTGTCTAGCCCCGGCAAAAGGTAAGCTTCTTGTTCTTGAATTAGGATTTTGCACCCCATACTGTCCTGAATTTCCCGCGCTTTGCTAATGCCCCCGCGATGGGTTAGAAACAGGGACGATACTCCCCCTTGCTCCCGTAAAAAATTCTCGTTGGTTTCATTCCAAGCCGGACAATCGATCAAGACGTTAGCGGCATTTTCTACAATAAGATAAGCTGTGCCACCTAAAGTATCTCGATTGGGTGGAAATGCAAAAATAGTATCGAGAATAGGGCGTGGTGATTTGAGTGCAGCAGGTCGTCGATTCGACGGTGAACTCTGAGGAGAAATGAAGTTGCCCTTTGGGGGGGGATTGGGTTGCACAATGCTTGTATGCCTGTAGTTTTTAGATAGTACTGACTAACGCCTGAGATCGCTCCTTTACACCAATTGTTATTTATAAATCATGGAACGCTGGTTGCTCCTAATTTTACTGGGTCTTTTCACCTACTTTATTGTCAAACGCAGTGTGACAAGCATCACAAAAACGCCAGTCTGGCTATTGTGGCTAGTGATGATGACACCAGCACTGGTTTGGAGTGGTTGGACTCTGGTCAACGGTCAGGATACTCCAATGCCACCCCTTGTGGTGCTTGGCCCATTTGTGGTTTGCCCACTATTTTACTGGCTGTTGATTCAGTGGGGACGGCGAGACCTCAAACCGTCAGCAACTCAGGAGACTGAGACGACAACTCAAACCACACCAAGGGAAGCAACGATAGTACTGCCTAAAGAGGAATCAACGCTGCGTCCAATTAGTAAACAAGAAGAAACAGAACTCAGGAATTGTTTTCCTTGGGGCGTTTACTATCTCCAGAATGTTGAGTATCGACCGCAAGCTGTTTTATGTCGTGGCAAACTACGCACCAACCCAGAGTCAGCCTACAAGACGGTACGGGAAAATATTGAGGCAGAATTTGGCGATCGCTTTTTTGTAATCTTTCAAGAAAGCCTCAATGGTAAACCCTTCTTTGCCTTAGTTCCTAATCCTCAAGCCCAACCAAAGGATGGACGTGCTTCTGAACCCGTGACGCGACCGTTTTTAGCCTTGGGACTGTTGTTGATTACGTTGTTTACCACTACTGTAGTTGGAGCTGAAATTGCCGGAGTCTCTGCCAAGCAGTTGCAATCTGACCCCTCCGTATTACTGCAAGGACTGCCTTATTCTCTAGCTCTGATGGCAATCTTGAGCATCCACGAACTGGGTCATTACGTGGCAGCAAGGTTCTACAAAGTACGTACAACGTTACCCTACTTTATTCCTATACCCTTTTTCTTGGGAACATTTGGGGCGTTTATTCAAATGCGATCGCCTATACCCAATCGTAAAGCGTTATTTGATGTGGGGATTGCTGGTCCCTTAGCAGGCTTTGTTATAACGCTACCCGTGCTGATTTGGGGATTAGCTCACTCTAGTATAGTTCCGCTTTCTGACGCCTCAAGACTATTTAATTTTGAATCCCTCGATCCAAGATTTTCCTTTTTGCTCACGATACTAGGTAAGTTGGCGTTGGGTAATCAACTGGCACCGGAAATAGCAATCAAGCTTCATCCAGTGGCAGTGGCGGGTTACATCGGTTTAATCGTAACAGCTTTGAATTTGATGCCAGTCGGTCAACTAGATGGCGGTCATATTGTCCATGCCATGTTCGGTCAGAGGACAGGGGCAGCAATCGGGCAAATTACCCGGCTTTTGGTGCTATTACTGGCGTTACTTGAGAAAGATTTGCTGCTTTGGGCAATTATCTTATTATTCATGCCAGTAGCGGATGAACCTGCTCTGAATGATGTCTCAGAACTTGACAAATGGCGCGATCTGTGGGGATTTCTGGCGTTGGTAATTTTAGTGAGTATTGTTTTACCAGCACCAGGCGCTATCACAGGGCTATTAAATATTTAAGGGCTAGGACGTGTGCATTTCCTATTTAAGAACTCACTGGTTAAACTAGGATACAAATGGCGTTGAGCAATCGTTTTTTATACGGATGTACTCCTGGCGATCGCTTAGGGAAAGGGAATTGATTGACACAATCATCACGCTGTAGACCATCAAGGCAAGATTACTGCCCTCATACCCTTGAGTTAAGCCAATGTATCCCAAAAATTACCGGTTGAATCTCCAGAAATTTTGAGAGCTAATGACTTGCTCAACCGCTTAGACGCAGTCCCTTCTAATCAAGGGTTGGTGCTTTTACTGCCAACAACCTCATCAAATCTTTTGTCCAGTACAACTTAACGCGTCACTAGAATTTTCTTGACACTTCATTCCCAACCCCCAAAGTCGAGGATGCCTGAAAATGCCTGATACCGAAATTTCTCAATCCCATCAATCTTTACCCAATGGTCCACCAAGCGGTTCAGGTACAAAGCCTTCAGAGCTTTTAGAACCTCAGGAGGTGCACGTACTGATTGTGGAAGACGACAAGGGACTTAGAAAATATCCGTTGGGAGGGGAGGTTTATTCTATTGGCAGGGAGCCAGAGTCTGATATCCGCCTATTCTCACTATTTGTTTCGCGTCGGCACGCCACTTTGGTACGACAAGAGAGAGAGGATGGTAACTATGATTATCAGCTCGTTGATGGTAACCTCAAAGGGCAGCTCAGTGCCAACGGCATCCTGGTTAATGGTCGCAAGCTTCCAGCCCACACTCTCAGAAATGAGGACGAGGTAGTGTTTGGTCCTATGGTAAGTGCCAGATATTACCTGCTCAAGCGAAAGGATAAGAATAGCGGTCCCCTAGACCCATTTGACATTACCCTGATTGACCCTAGTAGGGTTGAAGAATCAGAGGATTGATAAAGAAGGGGCTACGGAAGCTTTAGCAAGGAGCTGGGGATTACAAAAAAAGTCTTCGACTAGTCCCTCTAAAAGCTGCTTGCGTTCTAAGGATGAAAGAAGTTCATTCTTTTTACGAGGATGGACGTTTGGAGGAGTGAGGATGGAAAAACAGGTAATTCATGTTATTGGCGGTGGGCTAGCTGGTACGGAAGCCGCATGGCAAATTGGTCAGGCGGGAGTGCCAGTGGTGCTGCACGAGATGCGACCCGTCAGAAAAAGTCCTGCTCATCACACCGGAGAACTAGCAGAACTGGTGTGCAGTAATTCCTTTGGTGCCCAGTCGAGCGATCGCGCTTCCGGTCTATTACATGAAGAACTCCGACGCCTTGGCTCGATTATCATTGGTAAAGCCGATGAACACTCGGTTCCAGCAGGTGGGGCTTTAGCAGTAGATCGGGGAGTATTTAGCGGTGAATTGACCGAAACTCTGGCGAATCATCCCCTGATAGAGTTGCGTCGGGATGAAGTTCAGCAAATTCCTACCGATGGTGTTGTCGTTCTCACAACTGGCCCCCTAACCAGTCCTACTTTGACTGAAGACTTGCAACGCTTCACTGGCATGGAGTACATGAGCTTTTTTGATGCTGCTAGTCCCATCGTGATAGGGGAATCGATTAACCGCGATATTGCCTTCATGGCATCGCGCTACGACAAAGGTGAAGCGGCATATCTCAATTGTCCGATGAACCGGGAGCAGTATCTCCACTTCTGGCAGGAACTTTGCGCTGCCGAAAAAGCGGAATTGAAAGATTTTGAGCAAGAAACTGCCAAGTTCTTTGAAGGTTGCCTGCCGATTGAAGAGATGGCGCGCCGAGGGGAAGATACGATGCGCTACGGGCCTTTAAAGCCAGTTGGGCTTTTTGATGCCCGTCAGGGAGATTTTCGCGCCCCAGAAAATCAGGGTAAGCGTCCTTATGCAGTAGTGCAGCTTCGCCAAGAAGATAAAGCGGGTCAGTTGTGGAATATGGTAGGATTCCAGACGAATTTGCGCTGGGGTGAACAGAAACGGGTGTTTCGGATGATTCCGGGTTTGGAAAACGCGGAGTTTGTACGCATGGGTGTCATGCATCGCAACACGTTCCTGAATGCTCCTGAGTTACTGCACTCGACGCTGCAATTTAAGAAGCGCCCGACGTTGCTGGCGGCGGGTCAATTAGTGGGTACGGAAGGCTATACGGCAGCCGCCGCAGGGGGTTGGCTAGCTGGTACGAATGCAGCGCGGTTGGTATTGGGGTTGGAACCTCTAACTTTGCCGCCAATCACGATGATGGGGGCGCTGTTTGAGTTTATCAGTTCAGCATCACCGAAGCATTTCCAACCGATGCCTCCTAATTTTGGGATTTTGCCACCGTTACCTACGCGAATTAAGAGTAAGCAAGAGCGATATGGGGTATATCGCGATCGCGCTCTTGCTGACCTTGATAGTTGGAGTATGAGATTGCAGGTGTCTGTAGCTTGAGTTATGACCTCACCTCCAACCCCTCTCCTAGGAGCATAGGGGAGTAAGATAGAGTCTGATCTTGACGGAGCGATCGCTTTCTTGCTCTGTTGTTATCCTGCTAATGAGTTTACCCTACGGAAGTTGGTGACCAGGTAGTATTCTGGATGCTGGATTCGAGTGTTTTTCTGATATCTGGGCTTAACTGGCTGCTTAAAATCTGCTGAATCTTCTGCTGCAAATCCTCTTCTGTATAGTCTTGAAGTATTTCCAGGGAAGTAAGCAACTGCTGCCTATGGGGTAGAGGCAAATCTCCCATTAAGTCGTCAGCTTCCTCTAACATTCGCTCTTGCGCTTCTGGTATTAGCTTCATCCAGTTAGAAAGTATTAAGTTGCGCTCTACGATCGTCAGCTTCCATTGATAATCAGGCATGACGGCTTATCTCATCTAACAGTTCTTTTTTCTTCTTTCAAAGCTTTTGTAGGGTATCCGGATAGTTTTGTTAGTGAATCCGTTGGATGTAGAAAAAGCTAAGTATCAGATTCATCCTCTTCGTAAACCATTAAATCCCCAGGCTGACACTTTAGCGCCTTGCAAATGGAGTTCAGCGTCGGCTCATCAATTCGGGTGAGGCGTCGGCGTACTTTGAGCCGAGATACCGACTTGGGATTCATGCCAATCAGGAGAGCGAGTTCCTTATTGCTAATGTTGCGTTCAGCCATCACAACGGCTAATCTCCA
>DATNQT010000513.1:0-14260 GCA_036703885.1 Candidatus Sericytochromatia bacterium | reverse complement strand
CCGTTCCACTCAGCACCAAATTATAAGCTCCCGCTCTGGGAAAGACGATTTCTGCCCCTGGAATATTTTGATACTGCTCGGCTGAGACATATTTTAGAGAGGGTCTCATCAGGGGTTGGGCATTTTGAGGACGGGGGTTGGGGTAGACTGCTAACTGACAGTTACATTGAGATAGGGGAACAATCTGACCTCCTCGACGGGTAAGGGCAAACCAAGCTTGCGATCGCTGTCCGGCTTTGGGATTGTGATTGGGTTCAAGGTGGAAAGTAGCCGCCACATCTCCAGACACCTTAACCGTATGAGCAGCCACGGGTGCAGCAATTAAAGCCGAAAGCAAAAGTAATGCTAAGTTTTTTCCTGGAGTTAGACGGAACATAAGATCTCAAGCTGCAATAAACAATAGGTCAAGCTGATCAAGGTAGGCTTCCCCTGAATTCAGCAATCCCTATTTTGAGTGAATTGAACCTGAGCCGTCAAAAGACAAGCTGTCAAACTTGATGAGGCACTGAAGAAGACACGGGGATAGGGTGACGCGGTGACGCGGTGATGTCTCTAGAGACATCCTTATGTCTGCGCTCAATGGTTACTTTACTTAGGGTTGGGCGGCGGGTAGAACTTTTCAAAAGACAACAGCGCCCAAACCCAGCGCGATCGCACTAGCAACACCCCAACAACAACGATCGCCAAAACCGCTGTCCACAATTGATTAAGCCACGTTCCTTGCAACTGACCGAGATAATGGGAACCAATGAGTGCAGTATGGATGGCGGCGAGTAGTAAAGCTGGGACACTCAACAGATGAATTTGCCGCCAGCGATCGCCTAATACTTTCTGTAAGCGGTCAAAGCTGGTGAGTGCTGCTGGCGTCATCAATACCAGTGCTAGCATCCCCATGACTATAGCCAATTGATGCAACGGCAGCATGAAGGAAAATGCATCAAAATTCCACTGTAAAGTATGCTCTAACATATGACCCGTATGAGCTAAAGCCAACACATACGCTCCTACTCCCAAAGCACGGCGATAGCGTAACGGTTGCCCCCAAAAGCGGCTAATGGGGCGGGCAATTAACGCCAGCATCAGAAAGATTAGTGCAGTATGACCCGTGTAATCCACCATTGCATCAGTCCGCAGCAGCGTTAAGATGCCAATGGCAAGAGTTACCCAGCCTCCCAAACGAAACAGCTGACTACGTTTGTCGGCAGTGAGTCGAGATGCCGACACTCCAACACCGAGCATTGTTGGCATCGTTCCCAGTCCAAACGCTAGCATTGTTGCTGCACCCATCCAGAGATTACCCGTTTCGGCGGCTTTAATTTGAGCCGCATAGAGGAAACCACAAGGAATCAAACCCCAAGTACTTCCCAAAAGCGCGGGTGTCCACCATTGAGATTGCATTGAAAGCTTAGTCATTGCGGCACTGAGGCGGTTGTGCCAACTCTTTTGAAGTAGTGGGTGTAAGAATGGCAAGCGCGGCAAAAAGTCGGGCTTGATTTGGGATAAACCAAACCAAATCAGCAGGATACCCGTAAGAATTGCCATGCCTTGACGCAATCCACTGCCAATTCCAGCTAACTGCCCTCCAGCCAGCAACACCGAACCCAGTGCCCCAATTCCTGCCCCAACTAAGGCATAGCTGAGGATTCGTCCCAGGTTCAGTAAAAGGTGAAAATAGAGCTGTTTGCGCCAGTTAGAAGACGTTTCCTGCTTTTGGGATAGCGAAAAGGCAACCGCAATAGGACCACACATCCCAGCACAGTGACCAAAGCTCCCCAGAAATCCGAGAGTTATTATTAGCAGTAGATCTAGTCTTCCTATGGACTCCATACTTAGGTGTAACTATTAAATAGTGTTCTAGGCTGTCTCACTTTCAACAGTAGAGGGGGATTGTTGCTGTATCTTTTTAATCAGGTTCAGTGTTTGTTGATAAGCAACCATCTCTTTTTGAGCGCAAAAGCATTCTGCTCCCTTTTGTAAATCTTCAAAAGCCGCTTGCTGGTATCCTAACTGGTAACGAGCAATACCACGATTGACATAGGCTTCAGCTCGGTTGGGACTGCGTTGTATCGATAGGGTAAAGTCTCGAATTGCTCCGACGTAATCCCCTTGTCGATGACAAATACAACCTCGGTTATAGTAGGCTCTGGCATCACTACCATTAAGACGGATTGCTAGCGAGAAGTCAGCGATCGCAGCTGAGATATTCCTTAGCTGAAAATGAGTTAGCCCTCGGTCATTGTAAACTGTTGCCAATGTTTTCTCTTGGGGCGTAGGAATTTGCTGTAAAGCTTGGTTGAAATCAGCGATCGCCTCTTCGTAATCCTTCTGTTCAAAACGCGCTAATCCTCGGTTGTAGTAAGCGCTGTAATCGATAGGCTTGATTTTAATCGTTTGGTTGAAATCGGCGATCGCTTCTTGATAACGGGCTTGTCGGTGGTAAGCCAGTCCTCGATTCAGATAAGCTGACGCTCTTATATTCGCTACCACTGGACTACGAACTAATTCCCTAACGCTACTAGCATTGTTGGGCTTAAGTTGCAGTGCCTGGGTACAATCGTCAGTCGCGTTTAAATACTCTCCTAACTGAATATACACTAGACACCGATTGCCATAAGCTGCCGCCTTTTCGGCATTTAGCTCGATGGCTTGGGTGAATTCAACAAGTGCTTGCTTCCAGTCTCCATTTTGAATCTTTTCTACGCCAGATTTGAAGAAGTCCGAAGTACTCGTTTGAGCGCTAGCTGATGGTGCAGCGAAAGCTTGTGTTGTCAGTATTTGAATTAGGAAGGTGACAACACAGCTAAAGTGAATGAGATTTCTGTATAAGCGACTCATTACTATCATCTAACAGTATTACAAAAAGTTTTTATTCAGAAAGGAAAGGGACAACTAGCCTCTTTCTTTTCTGAATAATAGAGTAGTTACACCTTATTAACTATTGACGCCTATCAGCACTGTAGGTATTTTTTTTGCATGATTTAAGTTGCATTTAGCGGTAGGCGTTATTTCGTCCAACCTTTCTCAGATTGAGCCAGCACATAGGAGGCAACATCTTCAATCTGTGCTTGGCTTAAACGTCCTTTGAAAGCTGGCATGGCATTTTTCCCATTAGCCACTTGGTTTGCGATCGCATCTATTGAGTTCATATTGTATTTTAAGAGAGCTTCTTGCTTCAAAGTCTTATCTGCCATAATCACATTGCGTCCGCCAGCATGACAGGCAGCACAATTGGCACTAAAGATTTTTGCCCCACCCGTGGCGTCAGCCGCTAGGGCTGGGCGACTCAATGCAAAGCTGAATACAGCACTGATCAACACCACAATTAATAGTAGTTTTCTCAAGACGGTTCTCCTCTTCTAGACAAAAGCTCCCCATCATTTTGAATAAAGCGGCGGCTAACGTCAAAAGACAAGCTGTCAAACTTAGCTCGTTATTAGTTGTTGCTGATTGGTAAAGAGCAAGCTATTTAAGTTTATTTAAGTTAAAATAAATTAACAGTTCACAATATTATCACTATGGCTAACTCCAGCGAACGCAAAAAGCAAATACTCGAACACGTCAGCAGAACTGTAAAACTACCTCAGCAGCAACTGTATCCAATAAATTCAGAAGCTAGAAAACAGCAAATAATGGCTCACATCAAGAGAAGTAGCAATTAACAGAAATTGCCCTCGAATGTACCAAAATACAGTAAGAGGGCAATGTACTTTTTATCCGAGTAACGACACATGAGCGCTAACGATGCGCCATCCCTCATCTGTACGCATCCAGGTTTGGCTTTGCCGTCCAGTACGATTTGAGCCTTGACGTTGAAATTCTGTATTTGCTGTGGCAAAATCACGTCCGTAGGTGGTAATTATTGTGTTCATTAGCGATCGCTCCAAATTCACAGGTGAGCGATTTTTACGGAAAGTAGCGATCTCATCGTACCCATACAGATTTTCTGTTACGCCATAGCGCAATGTGTAGGGACTGTACCAAAACAATTCGTCCAGTACAGTAACATCATTACTAACCAAGGCTTTTTCATAACGCTCAAATGCAGCTGTCACCTCAGCTACAACTTCGGGGATATTAATTTCCATCGCCAAGTGCCTTCAGTACACGGGAAGTTACTTTGGCAAATATACTACTTGTTCTGAGAGAATCTGAGGATAGATGAAGCCTAGTGAGTGAACTCTAGTTGAGTTTGACAAGATACCTCAGCGGGTTGTGTGGTAACTCTAGTGCAGCGGGAGTGGAAATAACTATCCAGTTGACCAAGGTTAAAAGGCTTACTGTACAAGCAATATTCATAAAAGCCTTCTGCCTCCTGCCCGGTCACTGAGCGTGTCGAAGTGCTACCTTCTGCCTTCTTGCACTAGCCTCTCATTTCACTTGACCTTTTTTCTCAAAATCCTTGTTATTACTAGCTTCCACTTAAGGTGTATCCGATACGACCTTCAGTTCGAGGTGTTTTAGGTGAAGATGTTACCTTACGTAAAAGTAGATTCACTTTTAGCAGTATCACTCTAGATGAAGGCTCTCACTCACTACCAAATCCACTCCACTCTACACGAAGGTGTCGAAACAACTGTCTATCGAGGACAAACACCTACCCATCAGCAGCCAACAATCCTCAAACTCCTCAAAGCTGAATACCCTACCCTCGAAGCAATTACCCGCCTCAAGCACGAATACCAAACTCGGCAAAATTTAGAGCATCCTAACATTGTCAAAGTCCTGAGTATCGAAACTTTTAACCATCGTCTAGGGCTGCTTTTAGAAGACTTTGGAGGTGACTCCCTTGCCCAACTGCTACAAACAGAAAAACTGACTGTCACGACCTATTTAAGTATCGCCATTCAAATTGTCAAAGCTTTAGATTATCTACATCAAAATCAAATTATTCACAAAGATATAAAACCTAGTAATATCATCATCAATGCCCAAACCAAAATTGTTAAAATAACCGATTTCGGCATTGCTTCGCGCTTATCTAAAGAAAATCCTCTTTTTAATAATCCCAACTCATTTGAAGGAACTCTAGTCTATATGTCTCCCGAACAAACTGGGAGAATGAATCGCGTCCTCGACTATCGAACAGACTTTTATTCTCTCGGTGTCACCTTATATGAAATGTTCGCAGGTCAATTGCCGTTTCAAAGTGATGAGCCATTAGAGCTTGTTTATAGTCATATTGCCAAACCTCCTACACCTCTACAGCAATTAAATTCAAAAATTCCCCCAGCAATCTCAGAAATCGTGATGAAGCTGATGGCAAAAAATGCTGAAGACAGATATCAAAGTGCAGCGGGATTATTAGCGGATTTAGAAATTTGTCTCAACCAATTAACAACAACCGGAGAGATTACTGATTTCATACCTGGACACGTCGATATCTTGAGCCAGTTACTCATCCCCCAAAAGTTGTATGGCAGGGAAACACAAGTAAATTTACTCTTAGCCGCATTCGAGCGAGTCGCGGTAGGTTTAGCAGATGACCTATCAACAAAACCAGCAACCTCTCAACAAAACCCGTCCGTACTGAGACAATGTGAACTGATGCTAGTGTCTGGTTATTCTGGCATTGGAAAATCCGCTGTCGTCCATGAAGTGAATAAACCCATTACTCGCCAACGGGGTTACTTTATTTCTGGCAAATTTGACCAATTTAAACGAAATATACCTTACGTTGCAGTTATTGATGCTTTTGGTTCCTTAATACGCCAAGTACTGACAGAAAATTCTACTCAGTTGGAAGGATGGCGGAGCAAAATATTAACAGCTTTGGGTTCAAATGGGCAAGTGATTATCGACGTAATTCCTGAAGTAGAACTAATCATTGGCAAACAGCCAGAAGTGCCCCAACTTGGACCAACAGAATCACAAAATCGCTTCAATCGTGTATTTAAAGAATTTATTCGGGTTTTCACTCAAAAAGAACACCCATTAGTCGTATTTTTAGATGATTTGCAATGGGCAGACTCAGCCACATTGAAGTTAATGAAATTGCTGGTTACTGACCCCGATAGTAGATATCTATTATTGATCGGAGCCTATCGAGATAATGAAGTCAGTCCCACCCATCCTTTAATTCAAACCTTAGATGAGATTCAAAAGACAGGCACAATAGTTAATAATATCGTTCTCCAACCGTTAGACTTAGCCAATGTGACTGAGTTAATGGCTGACACATTGAATGAGACAGAACGAATCAAACCTCTAGCGGAATTAATCTGGAATAAAACTGGGGGAAATCCTTTCTTCTTAACGCAAGTACTCCAGGCTCTTTATCAAGAAAACCTTTTAAAATTTGATTTTAATTCTCTTGCCAATGGAGGGTGGCAGTGGAGTTTAGAAGAAATTCAGGCAATTGGGATTACTGATAAAAGTGTAGTAGAACTGGTAGCTGAAAGGATTCAAAAGCTACCAGAAGGCACAGTCTCGGTCTTGAAATTAGCAGCTTGTATTGGGGACAGATTCAGCCTTGATGTGCTGTCAATTGTCAACGAACAGACCCCTGGAGTGACGGCAAGCGAACTCTACTCAGCTTTACAAAGGGGATTAATTTTACCTTTGAGCGAGGCTTACAAAATTCCCTTAGTATTTGATGAAAAAGAAGTCAATACCGGGGAAATAATCAAACTAAAAATCCCCAATCTAAAATCTCAGGTTTCTGGCGTCAGTTACAAGTTTTTACACGACCGAGTGCAGCAAGCGGCGTATTCCTTAATTCCCGAATCCTATAAAAAAGAAACTCACCTGAAAATCGGTCAACTGTTGCTCCAAGCTATTCCAGAACCTGAGATTGAAGATAACATTTTTGAAATTGTTAATCAGCTAAATATTGGGATTGAATTTATAACCGAGCAAGCAGAGTTTACTGAGGAGGTCTGTAGGAAGGAAATAAAATCGATAAACCCGTCCAGACTAGCTCAACTCAATTTGATAGCGGGACAGAAAGCGAAGGCGGCAGCGGCTTATGAAGTAGCTGTTAAGTATTTAAATGTAGGGCTGGTTTTATTAAGCTTAGACACCTGGACTGAGCAGTATGATTTAACCCTTTCTCTGTATGTGGAAGCGATGGAAGCAGAATATTTAAATACTAATTTTGAACGAGCAAAAGCACTTTCAGAAATTTGCCTAAAACACACAAAAAACATCCTTGATAAAGTTAAAGTTTATGAAATACAAATGCAGTTTCATATTCAGCAACACCAAATGCAATCCGCATTAGATATTGGCTTACAAGTTCTGAATATGCTGGATGTATCACTTGTGGTAAAAAAACCTAGGGAACTAACTGTCCAAGAGTTAGATACTCTGCCACAAATGACAGATCCAACTCAACTTGCGACAATGCGAATTTTAATGAATTTATGTGCCCCTACTTATGTTCTAAATCCTGCATTGAATAAGCGAGTTGCATTTACAATGGTCGATTTATGTATCCAACAGGGTCGTTCAGCGCTTGCTGCTTTTGGGTATGGGCTTTATGACTTGATTATGTGTGGGTTGCGAGATATTGATGCTGGATATAGAGCTGGTCAACTAGCTTTGAGGTTGTTGGTTCAATTTGATGCCAAAGAGTTGAAAGCCAAAATATATGGGCTATTTTATGCTCATGCCAGTATATGGAAAGACCCTGTTAAGAACACTTTAGCTCCTCTGTTGGAGGGAATTCAAATCGGCTTAGAAACGGGAGATATGGAATGGGCTGGCTATAATTCTTTTTATTATTGCGACCACCTATTCTTTATAGGCGAACAGCTAGAAGTTGTAGCTCAGAAGCAGGCGCAGCATTTTGATTCTATGCTGAAGCTTAAACAAACATTGCAGAGTTATTACCTTAATATTTGGCGACGACTGGTATTAAAATTACAAGGATTAGCCGAAGAACGATACAGTTTTCATGGGGAAATGGTAACCGATGCAGAAATTTTGCAAGGTTTGATTACTGCCAAAAATCAGATGTTTACGTTTACGGCTTATCTCGCTAATACGATTATCTTTTATTTATTTAAAGATTATACTCAAGCCGTTACCAGCGCCTCTTTGGCTTCAGACTATCAAGGAGGTGTGACGGGTATGCTAATTAATGCCACACACAACTTCTATTATTCCCTGGCGCTGCTTGCTCAGGCTCCCAGCTTTTCAAAAAGCGATCGCTCACAAGCTCTGGCTAAAGTGCGATCGCATCAACAAATCATGCACAACTGGGCATCCCATGCTCCCTGTAACTTCCAGCATAAATACGATTTAGTAGAAGCGGAAAAAGCGCGGGTTTTGGGACAAACTCTCAAAGCTATAGATTATTACGATCGCGCCATAGCTGGTGCCAAAGAAAACAAATATATCCAAGAAGAAGCCCTCGCCAACGAACTTGCTGCCGAATTCTACCTCAGTTGGGGTAAAGAGAAAATTGCTCAAGCCTATATGAGAGATGCCTACTATAGCTATGTTCGTTGGGGAGCTACAGCAAAGGTCAAGGACTTGGAAGCAAGGTATCCAAAATTACTATCTAATACCTCGACTGCGAGTAGCATTGCAGACACCAGAACAACAACTACTACTACCCAAACGGGCACTAGCTCAGGAAAAGCTTTGGATTTAGCTAGTGTAATGAAAGCATCCCAAGTATTTTCCAGTGAGATTTTGTTGGACAAATTGCTGGAAAAATTGACGAAAATTCTCATTCAGAATGTCGGAGCGCAAGTGGGATTTCTGATTTTGGAAGAGGCAGGAGAGTTATTGATTGAAGCGGAAGGAACACTTGACGGTCAAGTTACGGTGTTGCAGTCAATGCCTATGGAGTTTGTTAAACCCGATGGGAAGATGCCTCTGCTTTCATCAGCGATAGTCAATTATGTCATCCGCACGAGAGAAAGTGTGGTTTTGAATGATGCCACTCGTGAAGGTCAATTTATCAATGAAGGGTACATTAAACAGTACAAGCCCAAGTCGATCTTGTGTGCGCCGCTGATGTATCAAGGGCAATTAGGCGGTGTGGTTTACCTGGAGAATAATCTGACCTTCGGAGCCTTTACGCCACAGAGATTAGAGGTTTTACAACTATTATCCGGGCAAGCGGCGATCGCCATTGACAATGCCAAACTTTATAAACAAGTACGCGAAAGTGAGAGCCGACAGAGGCAATTCCTTGATGCCATGCCAGTGGGAGTGTTCGTAGCCGATAGGCAAGGTCAACCCTGCTACACCAATCAAGTTGGACAACAGATTCTTGGTAAAGGAGTTGTTAATTCACCCTCAACCGAGCAATTATCAGAGATTTATCAAACATATCTTGCCGGAACCGATCAGTTGTACCCTAGCGATCGCGTTCCTGTAGTTAAGGCTTTGCAAGGGGAAAGCGTGAAATTGGATGATATGGAAATCCACCATCCCGACAAGACGATTCCCATAGAGGCTTCGGGAACCCCCATCTATGATGAAGAGGGTAACATTCCTTACGGGATTGTCGCTTTTACGGATATCACAGAACGCAAACAGGCAGAAGCGGAACGAGAAACGTTCCTCAATGAACTCTCCCAACTGAATCGTGATTTAGAGCAAGCCAACCAGCAACTTGAAGAGTATTCCCAAACCCTAGAAGAGAAAGTCGAACAGAGAACCGCCCAACTAAAAGCCGCCCAAAAACAGATTATTGCCAAAGAAAAACTCTCCTCCCTCGGCGCTTTAACTGCTGGCGTCGCTCACGAAATCAGGAATCCCCTCAATTTTGTCAACAATTATGCCGAAGGATCGGTGGAATTAACCGAGGAACTGCTAGAAGAAATAGACAACCAAGCACAACATCTCGATGCAGATACCCTGGACTATATCAAACAGATGTTAATCGACATTAGAGACAATGCCGCCGCGATTCACCAGCACGGTCAAAGAGCTGAAGGCATTATTAGTAGTATGATGCAGCACGCACGGACTGACGGCAGTCAACGCCAATCCACTGACCTCAATGCCCTGCTTGACCAAGCGGTGCAGTTGGCGTATCACAGTAGACGAGCGATCGATATTAGCTTCAATGCGATGATTTGCACGGACTATGATCATACTATTGGTCGATTGGGGGTGGTGTCCTCTGACCTTAACCGCGCTTTCATCAACCTGATCGATAATGCTTGCTATGCTGTCTTTACCAAGCAGAAAAGTTATCAGCAGCACAGTCCCGGGGAGGAAGTCTATGCTCCCAAGCTTTGGATCAAAACACAAAACCTAGGGGAAGCTGTAGAAATCCGCATCCGTGATAATGGCATGGGGATTCCAACAGAGGCAAAAGAGAAAATCTTCCATCCCTTCTTTACCACCAAGCCGACTGGAGAAGGCACGGGTTTGGGGTTATCTTTAACCCATGACATCATTGTGGGGCAGCATGGCGGAACCTTAAAGGTGGAAACCGAACCCGGAGCTTATACAGAATTTATTATTAGTTTGCCGAGGGCTTGAACTATGACACCCGTAAAGATACTAGTCGTCGATGACGAAGTAGAACTAGAGCGCCTGATCAAACAGCGATTTAGAAAAAAGATCATCGCGAAGCAACTCGACTTTGTATTTGCTCATAACGGCGTAGAAGCCTTAGAAAAATTACGCGACGAACCTCAGATCGATGTAATTTTGACCGATATCAATATGCCGGAGATGGACGGCCTTACTTTGCTGGGTAAAATTCCTGAAATAGACCAAAATATCAAAGCTGTGGTGGTGACGGCTTATGGGGATCTTCCCAACATCAGGATAGCCATGAATCGGGGAGCGTTTGACTTTATCACCAAGCCGATAGACTTTCAAGATTTAGCTATTACCATCGATAAAACTCGAGATTTTGTCCAAAAAACTAGAGAACAAGAGGAACAGCTTCAACAAGCTCTGGCTCAACTAAAATACCAAGCTTTTCACGATCAGCTTACAGCTCTACCCAACCAGAATTTAATTTTAGAGCGGATTCGCCAGTGTATTGAGTTGGAAAATCGTCTATTCGCTGTTTTATTTCTCAGTCTAGATTCTTTTAAAGCGGTCAAAGATGGTCTGGGTCATCTCGTTAGCGATCGCCTGTTAGTAGAAGTGGCTCGTCGGCTCGAAACCTGTATCCAATCTACAGATACAATAGCTCGTGTTGGAACCGATGAATTCGCCATTTTGTTGAGCGATCTCCAAGATTTCAAAGAAGCTCACGACAAGGCTGACTTACTCCGTCAAGCGCTAAAATTCCCTTTTAAAGTGAGTGGGTCTGTTGTGTCTTCAAATGCCCATATTGGTATTGTTGATAGCACCATCGGCTATGACCAACCCGAAGACTTTCTGCGAGCCGCTGACACGGCGATGAATTACGCTAAGACTAAGACGCAGGGAAGAGTTAGCACGGCTCTATTCGAGACGAGTATGCAGGATAGAACGTTACAGCGCCTACAGCTAGAAGCTGACTTGCAAGCAGCAATTGAAGCTAAAGAGTTTCATTTGAACTATCAGCCAATCATCTGCCTGAAAACTGGCAAAATTGTGAGTTTTGAAGCGTTGGTGAGGTGGCGACACCTCAAGAATGGGTTAGTTCCTCCACTGAATTTTATTCCGTTGGCAGAGGAAACTGGACTCATTATTCCATTAGGAGAATGGGTATTATCAGAAGCTTGCCGCCGATTAAGTATATGGCGATCGCAATTTCCCCACCATTGGCCTTTCAGTATGAGTGTAAATTTATCGGGTATTCAGCTAGAAAACCCGGATTTTCTCAAGTCGATTGACGAAATTCTACAATCATATTCATTGAGTGGGTCAAGCTTGAATCTGGAGATTACGGAGAGTATTCTTATGGCGCGGGGTTCAGCGGCTACAGAACTCTTAGATCAATTGAAAGCCAGACAAATTCAGTTTTCCATTGATGACTTTGGTACGGGTTACTCTTCGTTGGCGTACCTACAATCTCTGCAAATTGATACATTAAAGATTGACCGTTCTTTTATTAACGAGATAGCCCATCAGAAGAAAAACTTAGAGATAACTCAGACTATTATCAACCTAGCTCACTCTTTGAAATTAGATGTGGTGGCTGAAGGAGTGGAGACACAAGCGCAGCTAGAGATATTGCGATCGCTCGGATGCGAATTCGGACAGGGATACTTATTCTCTCGACCCCTAGACGAGCAAGCTGTAGTAGCTCTTATGAAACAGTTCGCTGAAGAGAGTATCGGCGCTTGACCCAGGAGAGGTAGGGGGGCAGTTTAATAATTATTCATTATTATTAAAATAAAAACTTCTTTAAATTTACCAAATTGTTGCTTACATTATTAAACTAAGTAGTCCTATCTCTCAAGGTGATTGTGAAACCTGCCAAAATTTTAGTTGTGGATGATGAGTTAGAGCTAGAGCGCCTTATTAAACAGCGGTTGAGAAAGAGTATTAGAGAAAAAGAAATTGAGTTGGTATTTGCTCGTAATGGCAACGAAGCTTTAGAGAAATTGCAAAGCGATCGCGAAATCGTTATGGTGCTGACTGATATCAATATGCCAGGAATGGATGGTCTCACCTTGCTGAACAAACTCCAGGAAGTCGATCAGAATCTTAAAGCTGTGGTGATTTCTGCCTATGGCGATATGAACAATATTAGAACAGCGATGAATTCCGGAGCTTTCGACTTCCTCATTAAACCCTTAAATTTTGAGGATTTAGTAATAACTATTCATAAAACTCTAGACTACGTAAAGCAAGCTCAAGAAACTCTAGATAGATTGCAACAGGCACAACTTCAACTTATACAAAATGAAAAAATGGCTTCCCTCGGTCAATTAGTGGCGGGTGTTGCCCACGAAATTAATAACCCTCTTAGCTGTATTGCTACCTATGTTGATTTATCGAGTGAGGAAATAACCTATTTAATTAATCATTTACAACTCTATCAGGAAAAATTTCCAAATCCGGGGTTAGAAATCCAGCAAGATGCCGATGAGATAGATTTGAAGTCTATTTTAAGGCGATTACCTAAAATGCTTTCGGGGATGTCAGTAAGTACTGAGCGCATTCTTGATATTAGCAACTCCTTGCGAACGTTCTCTCGTGGAGATAAGGATACTAAGGTATTAGCCAATATCCATGAGGGAATCGATAGTACCTTGATGATTTTACAATACCGCCTGAAAGGTAATAGTAAGCGTCCAGCGATTCAAGTCATCAAAGATTATGGAAATATCCCCTCGGTAAAATGCTACTTGGGGCAACTCAATCAGGTGTTCATGAATATTTTGGCAAATGCGATCGATGCTTTTGAAGAATCCAATCAAGGGCGAATTTTTACTGAAATCGAAGGTAATCCTAATATTATTACGATTAAAACTGAAGTAACCCAAGATAATCAAAGAGTTGCGATTAAGATAAAAGATAATGGAGCGGGAATGTCAGAGGAAGTTCAGTCGAGAATTTTCGATCACTTATTCACAACAAAAGCCGTTGGCAAAGGCACGGGATTAGGGTTATCGATCAGTCGTCAGATCGTGGTAGAAATACATGGCGGTAGTCTGAGTTGTAATTCGGTGTTGGGACAGGGAACTGAGTTTGCGATCATCATTCCCATTGATTAAGAATTAAGCTCGGCAGTAATGCAAAGGTTACACTTGAATGCGATCGCAAAACTCCATCTAGCCTGCACAG
The DNA here is from genome assembly GCA_036703885.1 of Candidatus Sericytochromatia bacterium. GTDB lineage: Bacteria > Cyanobacteriota > Cyanobacteriia > Cyanobacteriales > Coleofasciculaceae > CADCTM01. The sequence goes on along the minus strand of DATNQT010000513.1, from coordinate 619 downwards.
GCAGGCTTCAGTCTGTGAGAATCTTGTTAACTTTTCACAGAGGCAGACGGATATAGAAAGTCGTTCCTTCTTGGCAATGAGACTGAAACGAAATCTGCCCCCCATGTGCCTCGATAATTGACTTAGCGATCGCAGTTCCTAGCCCAGTGCCACGATGCTTTCCATAAGTAACAAATGCTTCAAATAAGCGGTCTCTAATCGCCTCTGGGATACCCGGTCCATTATCATGGATTTTAATTTGGATTCCTTCCTCGCTTCCCCAAGCCGTCAGTTCGACACGACCGCCAGAACCCTTGAATGCCTCTACCGAGTTACCTACCAAATTTTGCACAACACGTAGAAGCTTATTTTCATCAGCATTCACTACCATATCCGCCGCATCCATTACAAATTCAACTTGTGCTTCCTGAAAATAGACGCGGTTAAGCTTTTCAAAACGCTGCAATGTGCGGGCGAGGTTGAATGGTTGTTTAGTTAATACAGCATTGCCCCTCACAAATTCTAGGAATTCTTCTGCCATCGCTGACATCCGTTGAGCTTGGGCTTGAATCAAATCGCACCACTCAGCTGTTTCTTCATCAGGGTGCTGTTCCTTGATCATGCCACTTGCTAAATTAAT
>DATNQT010000512.1:0-3233 GCA_036703885.1 Candidatus Sericytochromatia bacterium | reverse complement strand
GATCGCCTGAAATGCGATCGCCCAGCATGGCGATTAAATTGGAGTATTCTGGATACACCGGAACTCTTCTTAGGACAAGAAGCGGAAAAACAAAGCTTAGATCCAAGCCTCAACACTGAAAATGCTGGGGAAAAGCTCTGGATTAGAGTAGAACGTCAGACTCTACGGCGACTCCAGGGAAGTGAAGACGTTCTTTTTACCATTCGTACTTATGTGCATCCTCTTAAGCTACTTGAGGATGACCCAGCAATGGCTCACAATTTAGCGGAGGCAGTGCAACAAATTCCTCCAGATATGCAGAGTTACAAAAACCTGGTGCCGATTCGCGAGGCGCTTCTAGGTTACCTGAATTATGTTCAAACAGCGCGATCAATTTGAAATCAACATCGAATCTTCATCAGAGAATAATGACGATTCTCTAGTTTCGTAGTTAGAATATCGTCTACGAAGAATAAAATTAATACAAGGCTTACACGGTTCTCGAAAACAAAGATTGATTGCAGAACTAATTGCCAAGGTGCAAGCGTTTAGCCTTTTGGATAACATTAGCCGTTTGCAGTAAGTGTTTTAGCTAATGCGGGACTAGATCTCGCCAAGCGGATGCTCCACTGACGGCATACGATGGTAGTAAAGCGTCTGCATTACACATATGCGTACCCATCCCGAAGACGGTTGGGTCGCTCCAAAGGCAAATCCAGTTGCAGTAAACCTTACAGTTGCGTTAAGGTAGCGTCTGCTCAAGAAACTAGTCCCATGCTCCGGGTGAAAAAATAAGAGCAAGTGCATTAAAATTCTGCGGCAAGGAAAAAGTTTTTAAGGTTTCCGGAGCAACTGAGCATCGGGGTGGTTTATCTATTCAATTACTACGTTCTTAACGATTAAAGCACCCACTTGCGAGGTTTGTGATGGAAGACATTAACAATAGAGGTTCTACCGCAGCGACCTTTGAGAAAAAAGTGATTCAGCCCCGTTTGGTTATTCAGGCACTGGCGTTTACAGGTATCCTATACTTCTGCGTTGGTCAAACACCACCAAATACTACAGGGGTAGCTTATCAGTCAGTTCATAATAGCCCTCCCTTATTAGCATCCGTTGAAAATTCTGTGTTGCAGCACGCCGCGCAGCAGTTGAGGTTACCAGCCTCTGCCCTCCGAATTATTCGCACTCAAGCCCAAACTTGGTCGGATAACTGTTTGGGACTACGCGACTCAGAAATTTTTTGTACCCAAATCCCCGTTCCGGGTTGGCAAGTTGCTGTGGTTAGTGGAAAACAAAGCTGGATCTATCGCACGAATGCATCAGGATCGATGATTAAGATGGAGCAGAATACGTCTTCACCGACTTCTAAAGAGAGTAAAGAGGTAGCATCAGCGATCGCAAAACGATAGCGTTTTAAAGCCACTACTGGATTGCATATCACTTCTGTTAACACTAGGAAGCGCTTTCTTTGTAGCGTGTCTAGGTTCACACGGCTGTGCTTAGGAAAGAGCAATAGTTTTTAGGCACTTGCCGATAAAGCAAAGAAGAATCACTAAACTCTTGCCAAAGCTGACAACTAGCTACAGACTGAGATTTAGGGCTATACCCACACAACCTAATCTAGTTCGCTGCCAGCGAAAATAAACATAGTTCTCTTCCCCACTCTCTATTTTGATAGGAGGTCTATCAAACAATGGTCAGCGATTTACGCTCTTATGATGTCATCGGATTTGGTGATGAAGTCGCTGGTGTGCTAGCTCTTATATCTGCGGCTAGGGAGTATCGTCGCCGGACTAAAAAGTATGCGCGAATCCTTTTGATGTCCAAAGGTAATCTTCAGCAGGGGATTGGCGGTCATTTAGTCAGAGGCGGTCTTGCCTATTTAGATAGAAGCCAGATTGATCTAGATGTCCGACAATCCCTAGGTCTTAATACTTTTGGCGAACCCGCGCCAATCTACAAAGAATTTTTGCAGAAGGCTGGTGTCGTCGGTGTGGCTCTCGATCCCCGTAAGGCTGATGCAGCTCTCAGACAAATGCTGCGCGAGGCTGGGATCGATCTCCTCAGTCGAGTTGAGATTAACTCAGTCGTTAAAGAGGGTCAAAGAATCGTTAGCCTTGTAACACAGAAGGGAATTTATTCTGGCAAGCAGTTTATTGATGCGACGGTGAATGCCGAATTAGCACAAGCCGTTGGTGTACGGAAACTGGCAGGATTTGAAACATTTGGCTTACCAGAATCAGAACTACCCGTCACTCTAGTCTTTGAAACTCAGGGACTCACTGTAAAAAGGCTCAAAGAGTTAGAGTTTGCTTATCTCAAACGTTTCACTAATCGTGCCGATACAGAGGCTCAGAAATTACTGCTACACGCGGCTGATTTTGATATCAAGCTAGTCGAACAACTCAGGAACGATATGGTTGACCCTAGGGGCAATCTCAAAACGCTGTGGGCAGGTAACGATCACATTGATATCCGTTCTCTTGCCTTATCTGCAAGCTACCACTCGTTCAGGGGAAAGAAGTTATCCTTCTATGAGACAGGTCTAATGCTAGATAAAGCGAATATAGCTATCCTTCCTGGCGAGAGGCTTTCCTGGAATGCTCTTTTATTTGCAGTTAATGGTTCTGAAGCAGAGGCTCTTGCCAGAAATAGTGCCATGCCTACACCTAAGATGCTAGAGGAAATGGCTCTAGTCGAAAAATGGCTGAAGAGTTTTGGGGCAATTTCTGTCACTCCCGCCTCTGAACTTTACATTAGACACGCTGGCAATGTTACTGGTGTTGTAGACCCTCTTACGGGTTCAGATATGCTCATGGGAGGCGTATCTACCCGCGAAGCATTGGGTACTTTTGCTTACCATTTTGATGTGCGTGGTGGCATTCCAGGTATTGGGACGAAGGCATATGCTCAAGGATTCACCAGTGTCTCTTTTGATAAACCTGTATTCAACATCGGCATTCAGCACGCATTAATTAAAGATATCCCTAATCTTGCCGTTGTCAGTCCGGCTTCAGGGTTTGAAGGTTTTGCCTGTTCGGCTGGCAGAATTGTTGAATTCAATGCTGCTGTTGGTCAGGGAGTGGGAATGGCTGCGAGCATTGCTCTTACGAGTTCTAGGAATCTAGCAGATATATCTAACGTGGAGGTGAGAAAAGTCTTAGATGAAACGGGTCAAACTCCTAGAGTTTTTGGTTTTGCCAAAGCTGCGGAAGCCTTTAAGCTAGGGCAATTTGAGTCACTTGTCGCCTGAT
>DATNQT010000511.1:0-3011 GCA_036703885.1 Candidatus Sericytochromatia bacterium | reverse complement strand
AGCCGTCCTAAGAGTTCGTCTTGCTGTACCCTAAAGCCTTCTACATCGCCGCCACCATTGATGATCGCAAACCAAACCTGACCCCAATCCCGTGTCGGCATCTTCCCTGCCAAAGCACTGACCTCATTGAGCGTTCCAGTTTTGATGGCAGTCCCGATTGGTAGTTTCCGTGCTTGCATTGTTCCCCGATGCTCACGTCCAGCAACTGGGAATATGTCCTCAACACCGAGATTGTGAGGCTGCAATAAGCGGTCAAGTGTCGTTAGCATCGCACATACTGCATGGGGTGAGATGCGATTTTCGACACCTAACCCAGAGCCATTAACCAGCTGAATTTCCTCAAGAGGGACATCGGCGGACTCAGCTGCCAGTTTGGCGGTTACCTGGGCACCACCAAGGTTTAGCGCTAAAATCTCTGCCATCTCGTTATTGCTGTAGATGTTCATCTCCTTGAGGATTTGAGTTAGGGGCAGCGACCGATGACGGACTAATAAGAGTTTTTTGGGAATAGGAATTGTTGCCACTTTCAACCCACCTGCGATCGCAACTTGCGGTTTCGGTGTCTTTGGCGGCAGTCCGCTGTACTGACCCTCAATCTCCGGTGTCCACAGGCTGCTATTGAGGGCTTGCAGCAGCAATTGACCCGCAGTGGTTGAATTGACTTCGTAGTTCATGTAGAACCCGTCACCAATTATTAAACTTCCTGCGACCTGACGGATACCCATTTGATTGAGGCTATTACCGAGAGCGATCGCTTCCTCCCATACAAAGAAGGGGTCGCCAGTACCAGTAATCACTAAGTCTCCCTGCAACACACCATTTTTCACAGGCCCCGTAGCACTCACCAGCGTTTCAAATTGGTGGGCGAAACCCCATTTATCCAATGCCGCCAGAGTGGTCGCAATTTTTGTTAACGAAGCCGCCGGTAGAGGCACTGTACCTTGGTGATTCGCCAAGATTCTTATCCCTGACTGAATCCATACCCCTTGAGCCACCGTTGCTCCTTTAGTACTCCAGGCTTTCAGGGATTGGCGCATAATCGCTTCAGCAGCTGCGTCTGGCTCTTTCTGTAGGGCAAATAAGGGCATATTCTGCCACCCTAGTTGTTGAGCAGTTTCCAAGGTCGTTGCTTGCATACCCAGGAAATTCAGTAGTAGAGCCACCAAGCCAGAGGCGATTAATCCAGCGCTAAATCGTTGTAACATCACTATTTCTCGTCCACGGTGCTTCATTTTATAGAGTCGGTGACAACACTGAAAAGTCTTTTTTACAAAGTGCTTTATGCAGGAGCATCCTCACGTTTGGCTCTGGGGCACTCAGCACTTATTCATCTAGTGTCAAGTAGATTACATCAGGTTTAATGTTGCATGGAGGGCTTCTGGTAGAATTTTGAAGGTTTATATCACTTTTTAGCAATGGCATCGACTCACGCACGGATTGCAATAGACGCTATGGGAGGGGATCATGCCCCCGGTGAAATCGTTGCCGGAGCTATTAGGGCACAAGCAGAGTTGGGCGTAGAGGTTTTGTTGGTCGGTGAGCCTCAAGCCATTGAATCCTCCCTCAAGCAACACTCTGATTCGTCCCAGATAGAAATTGTTCCGGCAGAGGATGTCGTTGCTATGGATGAGGAGCCTTTGGTGAGCTTGAAGCGAAAGCCCAAGGCTTCGATCAACGTAGCAATGGATTTAGTTAAGCAGAAACGCGCCGATGCGGTAGTTTCGGCTGGTCACTCCGGAGCGGCAATGGCAGCAGCCCTACTACGGTTAGGGCGTCTTAAAGGTATTGATAGACCCGCTATTGGAGCGGTGTTTCCGACAATGGTGGCGGGTAAGCCCGTGATTGTTCTGGATGTGGGAGCCAATGTTGATTGTCGCCCTAAATACTTGGAGCAGTTTGCCGTAATGGGTTCGGTCTACAGCCAGTATGTGCTGGGAATATCGGAACCTAAAGTCGGACTGTTGAATATTGGGGAGGAAGAGTGTAAAGGGAACGATCTGGCAATCCGTACTCATCAGCTACTGCAAGAAAATCCCAGAGTCACGTTCATCGGCAATGCTGAGGGCAGAGATGTTCTTTCGGGTAATTTTGATGTGATTGTATGTGATGGGTTTGTGGGCAATGTCTTGCTTAAGTTTGCCGAAGCCGTGGGCGAGATCGTGCTGCAAATCCTTAAAGAGGAACTCCCCCAAGGATTATCCGGTCAACTGGGTACGGCATTACTAAAGCCCAATCTAAAGCGGATTAAGCAACGCATCGACCATGCAGAACATGGAGGGGGTCTGCTTTTGGGTGTGGATGGAGTTTGTATTATTAGTCACGGGAGTTCCCAGGCTCCATCAATTTTTAACGCAGTTCGCTTGGCAAAAGAAGCGATCGATAACCAGGTACTGGAGCGGATTCAGTCTAAGGATGTCAAAGGTGAGCAGAAATCAGCAACTAGCAGTCAGAGCAGTGAGGGATGAGAATTAAGGCATTAGAACTCAGAATTTACAAGCTCTAGCATTCAAAAAAGCTATTTAGTGGCACGATTGAAGAGACTCGACTCGCCCTTGAGCTTCTGTATAGACCAGCAATTGACGGAGAATAGTGTTGAATCAATTAGGGACAGGCATTGCCATTACCGGGAGCGGTTCCGCAACCCCAGACGTTGCTCTCGATAACAATCAACTTGAGCAAATGGTTGAGACATCAGATGAGTGGATTACCGCTCGGACAGGAATTCGCCAACGGCATCTAGCAGATGCTCAAAGCAGTCTGAGTGAGATCGCAACTGCTGCCGCTCAAAAGGCGATCGCTATGGCAGGAATTGAGCCAAAAGATTTGGATTTGATTGTCCTGGCTACTTCAACACCCGATGACCTGTTTGGCACGGCTAGCAACATTCAAAACCTTCTAGGGGCATCAAAAGCCGTTGCGTTTGATATGACAGCCGCTTGCTCTGGGTTTGTCTTTGGAATGGTGACGGTATCTCAGTTTATCCGCACTGGCGTCTATCAAAATGTCTTACT
>DATNQT010000510.1:0-5263 GCA_036703885.1 Candidatus Sericytochromatia bacterium | reverse complement strand
CCTGCTAAAATTATTAAAACGCTCCCGAATAGAGTTGAGCAAAATACTCTCCTTAAATCACCTCACTGACAATGACAATGATATTGCCCCTAATGGTTGTCACTTGATACGCTCGTCAGTTGCTAGTGATCACAGCTTTTTCCTCACTCATTGCTGCTCTAACGCCTTCACCACTGCCAAATATCGCTCCTCAATACAAGCGCGATCGCATTCCTGAGCTACCTCTTCTTGGCTACTATCCTGGATCACCTGGGCATGATGCAGAAGTGCTGCCCGGTCTTTCTTGTTGCGGGTGTGTGTTGCAATAACGGCTATTGCCTCCAACATTCGGATTCTTACCGCTACATCCGGTTTGCTGTATTGTCGAATCTGGTTAAAGGCATCATCGGTTAGCTTTGCAAATGTCACCGGGTCGGCAATCACGCGCAGGTTGTTGTGGTCATCATAGCGATAAGGAGAGGGGAAATCTCTTTCGGCTAAGCGGCAGAGTCCTACACTCAACTGGTCAATACATCGGATGGCGGTAAACGGATCGTTGATGCCTGGAGAAATGGCACGAAGCGCGACTTCAACGAGTTCGTTGATACAAAACTCTATATCTTGCTGCTCAGTGCGTTCTTTACCCAAAATGAAAGCATCATTGATGTGCTGGGTGAGCTTCTCATTAACCCGTCCCCCAGGCCAAACCATTAGCAATTCGCTTCCTTGTACGACAAACTTGCCGGGGCGATGCTTGAGACGTAAAAGGAGGTCTTTGGACTTGGCAACTTTCATCAACTTCTCGTCATCAATTGCCTGAATGTAACCGCTTTGGGTAGCCAGGACTGGTGCAGCTTCTTTGTCGAACCTGACTGGGATTTCCTCAACCCATCGTCGCTTGGTTTCTGGTAGACTTTGCCCAATTTTTTGGGGGAAGAGGCGATCAACAGCTTTGTCCAGATCGTTGCTGACTTCCCCGATAATGTGGGACGCCTGAATCGAGGTTGAGGCATGATGGATAAAGTAGATCAGCACGCCGATACTCGCGATCGCTAGTACGATGCCAACCGTAACTGATAATTGCGGCACAAACACGTTGTAGTCATCTCCACGGACTGTCCGCAGGACGAGCAAGCAGTAGATGAATGTGGCGATGAAGGTGCCAAGCACAACCTGATTGCCTGTGTCCTGCATAAAGTTACGCAGCAGTCGCGGACCAAACTGTGAGGATGCCAATGTGAGAGCAACGATGGTGATCGAGAAGGCAGTACCAGCAACGGTAATCATCGAACCAGCGATGGTTGAAAGCATTGTACGCGCACCATCGGGACCCCCCGTGTAGATCCAAGCCAACTTCTCAATCGGGCCAGACTTGCCTGCTCGATCCAGAGATAGCATTGTAAACGCCAAAGCGATCGCACTTGCTGCCATGAGTGACGGCACGAACCAGTAGCTAGAGTGCAGTGAATCCCAAAGTTTGCCTAACTTGATGTTTTTCATCGACCATCGTTCACCGTTTGAGTACGGTCGCTTCCATTCCCATCTCTTTGTGCCCGTATTTCAGCAAGCTTCCTAAGTGAACCGCCGATACTGCGCGGCTTCGGCACTTCTTTGTTTCCAGCAGGCCATCCTTCTCGTTGACGTGAGCGATCGCCATCTGTCTCTTCTGTTTGGTCGTGAAAGAGAATCTGCTGCGTCGGGAAGGGTAAGTCAATGCCATTAGCAGTGAGTTTGTTCTTGATTGCAGAAAGAACCCTGTCTCGCGAGTCGAGAGCATCTGCACGTCGCGGGGGGTTGATCCACCACCGGGCACGGATGTTCACGGTACTGTCAGCAAGTTCCATTACCAAGGCATCAGGGGAGGGTTCCCTCAAGACATCATCCACGCTGGCGATCGCTTCCAAAATCAATTCCTTCGCCCGGTCGATATTATCGCCGTAGCCAATGCCAACATCGTATTCCAGTCGGCGGTTTTCAAAGGCGGTGTTGACCATCACCGAATTGGTAAACAGTTCAGCGTTCGGAATAACAATCCGGCGACCATCGTAGGTTCTGATTGTCGTGGCGCGTGTTTGGATATTTTCAACCGTTCCCTCGAAACTTTTGAAGACGATTTGGTCATCGATTTGGAACGGTTCAGTTAAAAGAATCAAAATCCCAGCCAGGAAGTTCTGAAGGATGTCACGGAACGCGAAACCAATTGCCACACCACTGATGCCCAGCAGTTGAACTAAATCCCCTGCTTTAAATGATGGGATGACGATCGATAACGCGATAAACAGACCGACTAAAATAATAATTCCCTGGGACAAACGTCCAAGTACCAGTCCCAGATTCCGAGCTTGCCGATGCCGTCTGGTAAGGCGTCTAACCAGCGACTTAATCGTCCTCGCGGCGACATAAAACAGAACGAAGACAATCAACGCCAAAACAATGTTTGGCAGCATTGCGATCATGCTGTTAAGCATCGCCTGCATCTTTGTCCACAGTATTGATACCTCGCTCGTCATAACTCCTCCTCACTCTCGAAAACGGTCTTCCTGCACTGCCTCTCTACCCAGTTTCACCACAGCCCCTCAAGAACAATACCTAAGAGCAGCCGAAGAGATATAACCCGGAATGGGGCCTGAAATCGGTACCCAACCGTTTTCACCGCGATTCACAAGGGTGACACGCTGTAGATAAGTTAATACTCCCTTGATCGGGCTATTAATGGAAGGCTCTGCTTGGACACGAGTAGTGCCCCTCACTGCAACTTCGCGGCAGTTATCTAAGGGTGTCGCTGTTTCAGAAGGGGGTACTGGCTGTTCACATAAAGTGAGATACGCCCCATACACATACCCTTGCCGAGGGGATGAAATCGGCACCCAGGCATTACTGCCAGTATTTTCGATAGTGACAACGGTTTTGTCGGGTAATGAACCGATAATACCACCACCTGGGCTTGAGCGGACATTCAGATAAGTAGTGCTAGTGTCAACTCGGCGACAGTTGTTTGAGGTTTGTGCCAGTTGATATTCATCCGTATTCTGAGATGTTTGTCTTAGTAGTACAGAGGGGGCTGTAGTAGCAGCAGTAGAGAAAGCGGGAAAAGCCGTCATAGCAAGTGCGATCGAAACCATGACTGCCCCAGATGTTCGCCAATCAATATTCTGTTTCATGGAAAAGCTCCTAAATTCAACTAAAAAGGGAGCGCTTGTAGTTTTAAGTTGCGAAAAAAATCTTTATTGGTGTTTAAGGTTCCCCGTCAAAATTGGAACCCCAATAGAGGCGAAGCAGACAGTATCTACCCCCCTTTATCGCTTCAGTTTTTTCTAGACAACACCTGCAACGCTAGCGATATTCGATATTCCTTAGTATTTACACTAGCTAGATTGAGATATTTTATGAGTCATTAAAATTCTCCTTATAAAAAAATATTTGATTCACTGATTTAATGCTAGGGTATTTTCTAATAATAAGGATATATAATTATGAGTTTACCGCTGCGTTTATATATTTAGTTATAAATTCAAAGCAACCTGTTTAGTTAGTTTATTTAACAGCATATATCTACAGTTATAGATATCTATTAGGGAGCATATCAGGTTTGCAAGTAAACGAACAGCCCGCACTTCGTGCCGCTATGCTGCTATCGCACGCAAAGCGATAGCGGTAGCGACGTAGGGAGCGTCTGCTACCGCTACGCTAACATCCCCCAGCCCCTTCTCCCATTGGGCGAAGGGGAGCAAGACTTCATGCGTCCCTCTCAGGAGTGGGAGAGGGATTTAGGGTGAGGGCTGCCCATCGGTGACATGCTCCCTATCTATTAAACATTCATTTGGAAATGCGATCGCGTCTACCTAATCGCGTGATAAGTCTTTTTTTAATTACCTATAAATATTTCACGCTAAATTCTTTTTTTATGCACTCCTAAGCGAATAGCAAGGCTCTATACCATGACAGAAACGATTCCTTTGCGGCTGCTATGCTTCCCCTTTCAGTTCGTCAATTTCCAACAAACTGACGACTAACCCAGCGGTCGGAACAGCAAGAAAAACGCCCAACAGCCCTGCGACTTTAGCACCTACTAATAATGCAAAGAAGATACCGACAGGATTAACATTAACAGAATTTTGCATAATCCGAGGCGAAATCAAGTTGTCTTGTATCTGCTGCAATATAATGCAAACTGCCAAGACTTTGAAGGCAAGCCAGACATTTTGAGGTAACAAAATTAAAAAAACGATACCAACTCCTAAAGTAGCGCCAATCCCAGGTATGACATCAAGAAGTCCGGCTATTAGCGACAATATTAATGCAAAAGGAACTTGTAGAAGTATAAAAGTAATAAAAGTAGAAATTGTGAGGAATAAAACGATTATTAGCTGCCCCTTAAAAAAGCCCAAGAATTTTATCTTGACAGTATGTGCAAAGTGTCTGCGTAAGTGTTTTGGAACAATTTTAAGGGCAAACTTCCAAAGTCTAGTCCTAGACAGTAACCTGAAGTAAGCGATAACCGCAATCAAAATAAAATCGATTAAATTAGTTAATAAAGATGTTAAAAACGTGAGGAGATAGCTAAAGCTTGATAAGACTATATTCCTAATTGGCTCTTGAATAACCTTTAAATTCACTTGAAGATTGCGGGTCTGAAGAAAATCCTCTAGTTGTTTGACTAGAGGCTCTAAAGAATTAACAAACTCAATGATTCTATCCATTAATTGTTGCCCTTGGGATAACACGGCTAAACCCACAGTGACAACGATCCCGCTAATAGTCAGCAAGCTCACCAAGACAACGAAGCCTACAGCAATACTACGGGGTAAAAAGCGCTCCAACCATCGGGCAGGGTAGCTCAACAAAGAAGCTATAATCGCTGCAAAGGTAAAGGTGACTATCACCGTTTCAAAATAAGCTAAAAGCTGTATCACTGCCCAGCCAGAGGCAAAAAATAGTAAAAAGCGGACTAATGATAAGTTACTCAGGTACTCCCCAAATTTTTTTATTGGTGGTTCACGCATTTTCTTCACAGAGTTTTTATCTCTACTAAAAGAACGCTAAGATCTCTAGATTCATTGAAACTAAAAGGGATAACCGTCAGTAGTAACCTGTTTACAGTTGACATCTTTACTGCCCAACAATTTTTTTCTCTATTGTTGGGTAAAGAGGTAACTTATTATAGCGCGGCTTCTTGGGATAGAGTTGGCTCTTCTAGAGTCACTTCCCCTGTCCTGAACGGGGCAATCAATACTTCTAGACACTGTTATTAAATTTGCGCTTGAGAATTTCTACGGGTTTGGGC
>DATNQT010000509.1:0-2460 GCA_036703885.1 Candidatus Sericytochromatia bacterium | reverse complement strand
GTGGGAGAGGTAAAGACTTCACCGGGACAGGCAGCATCCAGCATTCCGACGCCAACAAATCCGCCGTGCATCGGTTCGTGTCCGCTACCGCCACCAGAAATAACTGCTACTTTGCCTTGGACTGGTGCATCAGCGCGATAGATGAAGTGGGGGTCAAGGTGGACTTTAATTAAGCCAGGATGCGCGATTGCCATGCCTTGGAGGCTTTCACGCACTACGTTGTCCGGGTTGTTGATTAGCTTTTTCATAGTACCTAGCGGCTAGAAGTCGCGGCTACACAAACCAAGCCCACCTTCGTGGGCTGAAGACAAGGATACTACTAGCTGATTAGGCTGTGCAGGCAAGCTTTGTCTGTACTAAGCATTGATAGAGTGTTTCTGGGATTTGAATCGTAACAGTTTACAACTGGCATATTCAGTTCCTAGGAATGGCTCAGTATTTTGCCGAATTAAATGTACAAACCTTAATACGATTGAATAGATTTTTCAAACATCCGGTTTCACAATACAGTGTATTGTGGGTATCATAAAAAACTCCACCTGCAATACCCTCTCCAATCTCTAAAGTGTAAAACCAATTACGCCGATTACTAGGGTTGGGCTTTGCCACCATTCGTAAAGATGGAAGGTATCCAAATGGACAAGATTGAGCAGACTCGGAGGCATTCTCTGGTAGTGGCATTCCCGTGGGAGCACAGGGAGACGATGGATAAACTATTCTATAGTTCAGGTGGTAAGAAATGATTCTAGTTTTATAATCATTTTTACCAAACTTTTCGTTATATCTATCTCCTTGTCTCCACCCTACATGGCTAGCAAAATCTTGGAAGTCTATGTAGTCTTCTCCTATTTCTTCATAGATGCGTTTCTGTACGCTGAAACCAAAGCGACCACCGCTGTATTCTAACCAAAGTTGGTCAATAGTATGCAGGACATGACAAGGAAAGTTTTCGATAGATTCATTATCTAAATCTTTCTCTCTTTCTGCCACTTCCAGCATAATTCTACCTGTTTCCCGGTCTGCTTCTTTCCACATACCATTTGCTAGAGATTCACGCAAATTGGTGTAATTTTTATCTGCATCTGGAGGCAATTGCCAATCTTTTTCTAGAGAGTATTGGGATGGCTGAACTTCCACTGATGAATCAGTACCGCATAAAGGAATATCAGGAATATTCTTAAAATCATTAAGGTATTTACTAATACATACAGTTCGTTCACCGTCTGTTACTATCCCTATTTTTGCTAATTTAGTAGCGGATAAATAGCTTTTTAGTTGCTCTTCGGTACTTTTAAATTCCCTGTCGGATATTCCTCGTCTTTTTGTTTCAATATAAATAAGCTGTTGCTGTAAATCATTTATTATAGAAATATCTACTTTTCCTTTTTTAAAGCCAACCTGGACAGGGTATTCAATATTAATTTGTTCTTCTATCCATTGGATAGGATAATGATATAGATCGATTAATTGCCTAATTACCCACTGTCTAATAAATTCTTTAATTTGGTACTCGGCACCGTTCAAGGTGTTGTTTGCTATTTTGTAGTGGTTAGCCTGAGTACGAGCTTTCTTGACATCAGGATGACTTTTAAATAACCAGTTTTGTGGCTCTATCAAGAAAAAAGTGCCAAGTCGGGGCATATTATGAGTACGAAGTTGCCCACCTAAAACAGCATCATATTGTGTAGGTTTGTTAGGGCTACTCATAGCTTGTAGCTTTACCCATGCCTGAAGTTTACACACTAAGTATAGCTATGGCTCGGCTGTCAGCCCTCACCCTAAATCCCTCTCCCACGGGGAGAATGGTTAGAAAGCTCCTCCTGTAGCTGGGTTAATGCAATTTCCTCCTGACCCGAAACCCCCAAGCGACGAAGATTCCCCGTACCGTTAGCTGCTTCGCGTTCGCCAACAATTGCAATTAGCGGTATCTTCCGTTCCGAGAGTTCCCGAATCTTCTAAGAAGTCGGGTATCTGTCACATCTTGCACCAAGCCCTCAGAATGGAATTCTGGGGCTATATAAGCCAAGTCCGCCGTTGCGCGTAAGCGCACCAAAGGTGCGACGGACTAACCGAAAAGTAAGGGTTTTGTAACCTGCTCCCGTCAGGTTTCGTTTGTGTAGCTGCGGTTTCAACCGCCAGGTGCAAGATGTGAGGTATCTCGCATTCACTGTGCGATCGCTCCCGTTGACTCCAGGCGATCGCTCAATTGGGATAGCCTTGTATCAAGGCGATCGCTTCCACAACCCATATGAAGAGAATATTATGCCTTATAGTCAATTCAGCATCGACAAGGTAAAGCAAGATTTTCACCTTAAGATCGTTGAGGGAAGCCGATTTTTTCCAGACTTAATTGAGCAAATTTCTCCTAGCCCTAAGCTCTCGGCAATTTTAGAAGATATACCTTGGGCGATCGCTGTGGATACTGAAAAGGCTCGCTCTGAAGTAATTATTAATCCTGTT
>DATNQT010000508.1:0-3678 GCA_036703885.1 Candidatus Sericytochromatia bacterium | reverse complement strand
AGAACTGTACAAACACCTGCTAAAACTAAATACTGTTGAGTTACAGGAATTTTCAACTGGGCGAAGATCAGTTGAGCCAGAATCAACGATAAAATGCTGCCACCGATGGAGAAGGAAAAGCGAAAGCTGTTGAGGCTGGTGCGTTCGTTGTAGTCTTGGGTCAGTTCTGGTGTTAAGGCAGTGTAAGGCAGATTAACCACTGTGTAAAACGTGTTGAAGACAATCGCGATAATCACGTAATACCAGAACAGGCTCCAGCTATTGGCAGTTTTGTCATTGCTGAAGTGGGGGACAATCCACTGTAAAAAGAAGGTGATGCCGAAAGGAATTGCACCATATAGCATCCAAGGAAGCCTGCGTCCCGAAGGGTGCTTGGTGCGATCGCTCAATACTCCCACCATCGGGTCGTTAATCGCATCCCAAATTTTACCAATCATCAGAATGCTACCAGCCAACCCAGCACCCAAACCCGCTACGTTGGTGAAGAAAAACAACGCAAAAAACACACCAATATTCGCCGTAATCGCTGGACCCAAATCGCCAGCACCGTAGGCGAGTTTCGTGGCTAAACTCAGCTTTTCTCCCTTGGCTAGGCTTGGGGGAACAGAAGGGTCAGAAGGAGAGATGTTACTCATCGCAGCATTTTACTAGCAACTGGGACTCAAAATCCTACAACGCTAAGATAACCTCTGGCAGTTCGTTTATTCCAAACCCAGGAATCTAGTGGCTCGTTGTAAAATTTTGTTTACTAATCATTGACGCCGTTCTAGTCTTTTGTATGCCCGATCTTTACATTTCTTGGTCAGAGTACAATCAAAAAATCGAACAACTGGCTGCCAAAATCTATGAATCTAACTGGGATTTCAACCAAATTGTCTGCATTGCTAAGGGGGGACTGAGGGTTGGGGACATCCTCTGTCGGCTTTACCGGAAGCCGTTAGCCATTCTTTGTGCTTCTTCGTATGCCGGACCAGAGAATCGCGTTCGAGGTGCAATTACCTTTTCTCGCCACTTAGCAATGACTACTGAACAATTAGGCAACCGCGTACTATTGATCGATGACTTGGTTGATTCTGGAATCAGCCTTCGGGAGTCGATCAAATGGCTAGAGCATCATTACGGGACTGAAATTGAAGAGATTCGCACAGCCGTCCTCTGGTACAAAGACTGCTCCGTCATTACCCCCGATTACTACGTAGACTACTTGCCAGACGATCCTTGGATTCATCAGCCGTTTGAACGTTATGAGCTAATAAGTCCAGGGGAGTTGGCGGCAACTTATGAGCAAGCCGCACTAAGCGAGTAGTTTCTAGCTCAGTTATCCAAAGAGGTGCGATTTACAAGAAGCGATCGCGTCCCTCATCTTTGGCATGATACTTTGAGAATGACTACTGATTGTCAAGAGGCGATCGCCACACGGTCGCGTCCTCCCTCTTTAGCACGGTAGAGAGCGGCATCCGCTGCCTCAAGCACAGCCTCTCCAGTCAAACCATGTTCTGGAAAGCAAGCGACACCAATTGAAAGCGTAATTACACCCACCATTTCCTGAGGGTTGTGTACCTTCAAGTGCTTAACGGCTTCTCGCAGTTGCTCCGCTCGCTGCTTGAGTATTTCTAGAGGAGCTTCAGGCAAAATCAGCGTCAACTCCTCACCCCCGTAGCGGCAGGCAATATCTGAGCCACGAATATGTTTTAGTAAAAATTGACCTAACTCCCGTAGCACGGCATCACCAGCGTTGTGACCAAACTTGTCGTTAAATTTCTTGAAGTGGTCAACATCGAGCATGATAATTCCCAAAGGATGATGCTTACGCTCGGCTCGGCTTACTTCCCGTTCTAGGGATTCTTCTAAGTAGCGCCGATTAAACAAACCTGTAAGTGGGTCGCGAATGCTTTGATCGCGTAAATTTTCCCGCAGTTTTAAGTTCGCTAAAGCTAGGGCAATTTGTTCAGCTACAGTCACTGCTAACCGTCGCTTGGCTTTGGTCAATTTCCCCGATTCTTGAGTTCTTAAATACAGCAAACCTAAGGTTTCACCTTGAGCTAGCATCGGTATGCAGAGTGATGCAGCAGGCAATGGGTGAGCCTGGAGATGTTGGCACGCCAAACCGCATTCTATGTCTTCTACCCAATGGACTCGACTGCGACGCAGTGCCCAACATTCAAAGGGTGCAAACGGAGTCTGCTCGGCGGGAACTGTTCCCCAAGTGGCAACAGGTTCGACAAACTTATTGGAAGTACTTTTGATAAATACACCACCATCGATATTGGGAAATAGGAGTTTTATTAAAGTACCAATCACACTTTTGGCTTCTTCAACCGAGAGGCACGCTTGCAAAAAATCGCTCATTTCACTAAGCAGCATAATCTCACGATTGCGTTGTTCTAGTTCGTCTACCCACTTTATTAGTTGCTCATTGGCTTCCTGTAGCTCCTTCTCTGCTTGGCGTCGCTTAGAAGTGACATCTGCAAGCTGGGCTAAGTTACGCCTAAGTTGAATTTCTGTAGTGACTTGGTGACCTAATGTCCGTAGTGCCTCTACCTGTTCTGAGGTTAGTGTTCGCGGTATATAGTCAATGACACAGAGCGTTCCTAGTGTGTATCCTTCGGGTGTAATCAGAGGAACGCCCGCATAAAAGCGGATATGAGGGACAGAGGTTACTAAAGGGTTACTAGCAAACCGTTCGTCAGCCAGCGCATCTGGAACAACCAAAACATCCTGTTGCAAAATCGCATGACTGCAGAAGGCAATATCCCGTGTTGTTTCTATGGCGTCTAAGCCCACCTTTGACTTGAACCACTGGCGGTTGGCATCGATAAGACTGATTAATGCAATGGGGGTAGCACAGATATGGGCAGCTAAACGGGTGATATCGTCAAATGCCTTTTCAGCAGGAGTGTCGAGAATTTTACACTCGCATAGGGCTTCGAGTCTTGCTGCTTCATTTTCAGGCAGTAGAGCATTCATTAATCGTATTCCAAGGCAACTAGCATAGCTATCCTAAAGATGCCCAAAATTCTCGATTGTTGAACGAATGGTATCAATTTCGAGTCGTTTTGCGGCAATAGAAAAAAGCTCTCACCTCAATATAGTTTCTAGTTGCCCCATTGAAAAAGCGCCTGGGAGTCTTGCCGTGTTTCGACCCCAAGCGCTTTTTCGTTCTAACCACTCCTCACATAACTGAAGCATATTGCCTGATAGCCTTCACCTTACTAAGGCAAGTGACACTTTGTCGAGTGACACAAGCTTTGTAAGTGCTAAGTGTTTTAGCAATCGACAAGTCAATTAGGACATAAAATAAGTTCTCACCTTATCGGGTACTTCACCCAAAGCACTAATGAAATCATCTACTCATTGGCGTCTTGCGCTGACACAGGTAAGGTGAACCAAAAAGTGGCTCCGCACTTAGGGCGCGTCTGGACTCCTATTTCCCCGCCGTGGGCTGTGATAATTTGGCGACAGAGGTATAGACCTAAACCCAGACCTGCAATTCGTCGAGTAGAAGTGCCCCGCGTGTAGAGTTCAAATAAGCTCGCGCATTGCTCAGTTGTCATCCCGACTCCATCATCGGCAACACAGCAACGGAGCATTTTGTTGTTGGTTATTGGGTGTTGCTTGTTGGATTGGGAATTCTCTACTAACCATTGCCTCCTC
Source organism: Candidatus Sericytochromatia bacterium (assembly GCA_036703885.1). Classification (GTDB taxonomy): domain Bacteria; phylum Cyanobacteriota; class Cyanobacteriia; order Cyanobacteriales; family Coleofasciculaceae; genus CADCTM01. The sequence goes on along the minus strand of DATNQT010000508.1, from coordinate 24 downwards.
TCCCCATCTCCCAACTCTTGGTTG
>DATNQT010000507.1:0-5146 GCA_036703885.1 Candidatus Sericytochromatia bacterium | reverse complement strand
TTGGGAACGGCGGTTCGGGCTACCCGCACGCTCTGTCTGGGGCTGTGGAAGCTGGCTTTTTTTCAAGACCAAGCGTTGGAGTATATCGGGGAAGCGGAGTTAATTGATTTTGGCATCCCCATGATGGATGTCTGGTCAATCGTGGGTGAACCGCCAGGTATGCAGCGTATGACACGAGCGGCTGTAAAAGATTTGCTGCCTTTGCCTCGTCCGGCGGTTACTCATAAGTATCAGCAAGGACATCTGCTGCTGATTTGCGGTTCTCGGAAGTATTCCGGAGGGGCGATTTTAACGGGGTTGGGAGGGCGTGCTAGTGGGGTTGGGATGCTCTCAATTGCTGTGCCCAAATCTCTCAAAGACTTGCTGGTGAGTCATTTGCCGGAGGCGCTAATTATTGGTTGTCCGGAGACTCCAGAAGGGGCGATCGCTCATTTACCAGAAGCGGTTGATTTAAGTAAATATAGTACGATCGCTTGCGGTCCCGGTTTAACGATAGAGGCGAGGTTAGTAGTACAAGCGGTGTTAGAGGCTGAATGCCCTTTAATTTTAGATGCGGATGGCTTAAACGCTCTTGCCGAACTGAGAACTATTCCAACCTTATTGAGGCGTCGGGTTCCTACAGTGTTAACGCCTCATGCTGGAGAGTTCAAGCGCTTATTTCCCGACTCGGCAAGTTTGCTTCCTGACCGAGTGAGTGCGGTTCGCAAGGCGTCTGGGTTAAGTAAGGCAGTGGTGTTGTTAAAGGGAGCGAGAACTGCGATCGCACATCCGGGAGGTTCTGTCTGGCTGATTCCGGAAAGCACACCCGCTCTTGCTCGTGGCGGGAGTGGGGATGTTCTGACAGGACTTTTGGGGGGTTTAGTGGCGCAGGAAGCTTTGCGTAATCAGCCTTTGGAAGCAACGGTGGCAATAGCGGCTTGGTGGCACGCCCAAGCCGGGATTTTAGCAGCCGAGGAGCGAACTGAGTTGGGGGTAGATGCGTTTACGTTGACGCAGTATTTGATGGCAGTGGTGCGAGCGCTTCCTCGAAGACCTGAGAGCAGATAATTATGGATAAAGCATTTATTTAGAAGGCGATGAGAAAGCGCGATCGCCTATTCCCAAGCTAGCCTTTTCAAAAGCACTTACAGTGTCCACGCCGATATATGTAGATTAACAGGCTATTTCCAATAATCCAGTGCTCAGATGCTTCCAAGTGTTAGCATCAACAACTCCATCCACTAGCAAATCATTAGCGCGTTGAAAGTCTTTCACAGCTTCCAAGGTGCCTAGACCGAATTCTCCATTTACCTCAACCTTAAAACCTTTAAAGTTGAGTAATTGCTGTAGAACCCTAACAACGCTACCAGAGCTACCTTGACTTACCGCTGGCAGCTTGAGAGCTTTTGATTTAGCCGAGGCTTGAGAGGAATTGGAACTCAACATCTTTAAAAAATCTAAGGTTTAGCACACTAGTGTTTTTACTATAGAGCGAAAAATCACCTACACACCTCCTCCAACCAGGTGAATCTTAGCTTTACCCCGTGAAGCCGTGTGAAATAGTGAATTTGACGCTTGGACAAAGAGTAAACGGGGGAGCGTGCCTGCCATGCCTAAAATCTGAGGATTGCAGGCAAACTCTAAAGACTTATCGCCCTTTTGTTGGCAATTTATGCAAGAAATCTTGTAAGTGGTTCGCTTTCCTAACTCGCCTTGCCCTTTTTATCGGATGAGGGGGTTTCAGCTTGCTGTGCTTCTCTTGCCTGCAAGGCTTCCTCAATTAAGATTGCCCCCATCTGGCTTTGCGATCGCCTTTCTTGGGTTGCATATTTTTCCACTTGCTCTGCCGCATCGTCTGACAGTACTATCGAAACTCGCTTACTCATAGCGCTTCATTCATCAATTAGGTTACATCTAGTACAACCTTCGCTCATTTACGCCTATTCTGACAATTTTGCAGCAATTAGTGATTTTTGCAGCAATTAGTGATTGATAATGTTACCGAAGATCCTGGGTAATCAAGCCTCCCCCCTTCTCGGGGGACTTTTTATTCCTGGTTGTGATAATATAGTCATGTGGCTAGGGTATTCAACCACATTAAAAACCCAGTCGCCTAAAGGCAACGCACCTTGAAAACTGAAGTCATGGGGTTCCGTACAGAAAAGCTTGTACGGGTAAAAACTTCTAGCAACAAGTACCTCCTCCAAACCAGTATTTTAGGTTTTGAATTGTACCGTGGGGCACACGGGAACAAGACTCTGCAATGAGTCGAAAGCTTGAGGACAGAACCATCTCTGGCAAATGGAGGAAGCTTCATTTGTTAAGTGGACTGGATGATACAAGAATCTCCGCACTTCTAGGGCGGAGAGTTGTCAACTTATTCAGAGAATTTATTCCCTACAAAGCTTTGCTAGTCTTAAAGAGAAAGACTTCCCCATTACTCGCCTACACCTAGTCCGATGGCAAGCAATTCCCCTCTCATTCAAACCATAACCCCAGAACGCTGGGTTGGGTGGAGCATGGACTTCATTGGGGCAGGGTTTACGGGTTTATTTGTCAAAAATGGTCGCCTCGTGCGGACGTTGATTCCGGGGCGTCATTTCAGTTTTGCCTTACCGTTACTAGAACAATGTCAACTCATTCTGGTAGACACCAAGGTTCGGAATTTGGAGATTGTCTCTCAGGGCGACTATCTATCCCGTGACCAGTATTTGATTAATGTCTCCCTGAATGTGATGTATCAGGTAGTAGACGCCAAACGAGTTGCTCTAGAATTATCTGACCCAATTCTGGCTCTAACTAGTGCCGTTAAAGATAATCTGGGAGTTGCTATCGGTCAGCTTACGGTTGATCAGTTGACCTCTCAAGGGCGATCGCAAATCCGTCAATATATACTCGACCATTCAGAAGTTTCCTATGCCCTAGGCTTTGCTCTAGAAGACGTGCGAGTGAGTGACATCAGCTTCCCTCAAACTCGTGGGATAATTCGTCAAGTTGAGGGATTGAGCGCTAGGCAGGAAGCCGAACATGAAGCAACGCTTAAAATGCAAATTGCTCAAGCCGGTCGTCCGGAGGTGGCACAACCCCCCGTACAGCAGGTAAACATTATCTCCGGTCGCGACCCCAACTCCAATGACCCAGCCCTCGGCGCTACTTTGGAGGCAACGACTGTTGCATTTGAGGGGCAAACCTCCACTCAAGCGAATCTACCTCCAGTTCAAGATACGCCAGTACTTGCCCCAACGGTGTTATCTTCGGATTCTGGAGGAACTGCACGCTTAGTACACCGTTCAACAGGTGCGATCGTCTTTTTGTCTGTGACACCGTTTACCATTGGACGCGAACCCAGCAACACCCTCATCCTTGAAGATTCTCTATGTTCGCGCAACCATGCTCTAATCGTTTACTTTACCGACCCTCAGGGTACAGTCCGATACCAACTAAAAGATTTAAGCAGTTCCAATGGTACTTTTGTTGGCGGACAACGGCTTGGTCCCAATCAACCCTTCTGGCTGACTCCGGGAAATATTATCAGAATCGGTTCCCAGGAATGGACGTTTGAAGTGTAACAATACCTTCACAAACTTTGTCTATTGATTTCAAGATGCGATTGTAAAAAGCGGCAGCGATCGCTCTTATAAATTTTGTGCTAGGGGATAGTGAAAAATGCCGCGCATCTTTGACAACATAGAACAATCCCTGCTGCCAACTTTACGAGACACGCTGCAAATCTCACAACGGGCAGATTTCTGTGTTGGCTACTTCAATCTCAGGGGCTGGCGCAAGATTGATGATCTAATTGAGCAATTTTCTGGTAACGAAGAGGCTTGCTGTCGTCTCTTAGTTGGGATGCAACGGTTGCCCAAAGATGAAGTTCGTGAGTCTCTAGCACTATCGCATCAAAACACAGGAATTGATAACAGTATTGTCATTCGCTGCAAGAGGCAAATCGCTCAAGAATTCTGCGAACAACTGACTTGGGGGGCACCTACTAATGATGATGAGGCAGGATTACGTAGGCTGAGTCGCCAAATCAAAAGTCGGAAGGTGATTGTCAAATTGTTTTTGAGACATCCCCTCCATGCCAAACTTTACCTAGTTCATCGGAATGACGTAATTAATCCTAGCATTGGCTTTTTGGGTAGTAGCAATCTCACTTTGTCGGGGCTACAACATCAGGGTGAGTTGAATGTTGATGTCCTAGATCATGATGCTTGTCAAAAGCTTCAGAAATGGTTTGATGACCGATGGAATGACCGTTGGTGTATCGATATTTCCCAGGAACTGGTTAATCTGATTGACGAAAGTTGGGCGAGAGAAAAGTTGATTCCGCCTTACCATATTTATCTGAAAATTGCTTATCACCTATCCCAGGAAGCTAGGGCGGGACTTTTGGAGTACCAAATCCCTCGTGATTTTAGCAGTCAGTTGTTTGACTTCCAAAAGGCAGCCGTTCAGATTGCTGCCCGTCATGTGAACCGTAGGGGTGGTGTGCTGGTGGGGGATGTTGTCGGTTTGGGCAAGACTTTGATTGCCTCCGCTTTAGCCAAGATTTTAGAAGAAGATTTTTTCTTAGAAACACTAATTATCTGCCCTAAAAACCTAGTAACTATGTGGGAGGACTATGTTCATCGTTATGGGTTAAAAGCAAAAGTTCTCTCGATTAGCCGAGTGCAGAATGAGTTACCTAACGAGCGTCGTTATCGTGTGGTACTGATTGATGAGAGCCATAACTTGCGGAATCGTGAGGGTAAGCGATATCGGGCGATTCAGGAGTATATTGCCCTCAATGAAAGTCGCTGCATTCTGCTAACTGCTACACCCTATAACAAAACTTACCTCGATCTATCCAATCAACTACGTTTATTTGTACCAGAGGACAAGAATTTAGGAATACGTCCAGAAAAACTGCTGAGTGAGTTAGGAGGAGAAATTGAGTTCACTCGTAGACATCAAGCTGCTGTACGTTCCCTTGCTGCTTTTGAGCATAGTGAATATCCTGACGATTGGCGAGAATTAATGCGGCTTTACATGGTGCGCCGGACTCGTAGTTTTATTCAGGATAATTACACCAGCGCGGATAAAACTGGGCGCAAGTATCTAGAGTTTCCTGACGGTACGCGGTCTTATTTTCCCCTGCGTAGACCCCGGACGGTTAAGTTCAGCC
>DATNQT010000506.1:0-3274 GCA_036703885.1 Candidatus Sericytochromatia bacterium | reverse complement strand
TATTTAGTTGCAGTAGCGTATTTATTCAACTTGCATCAGAATAGTGCGATCGCGTCCAGTTGCTTTAGCCTCATACAACCCCCCATCTGCAGCAGCAATCAGCGCCATCGGTGAGCTGTCGGGGCAGGGAATCACGCTAGCAACACCCAAACTGAGGGTGATATAAGGGCTAACTTCCGAAGCCGCATGAACTAGCCTCAACGCTTTAACCGCTTTGTGGATAGACTTTGCTACCCACAGCGCTCCTTTTTGATTGGTGTTGGGCAGAACCACAGCAAACTCTTCGCCACCATAGCGAGCTACTAAATCGGCGGGACGCCTGAGAGTGCGACGAAGAGCCGCCGCAACCTGTTTTAGCGTCTCATCACCTGCTTGATGCCCATAGGTATCGTTGTACAGCTTGAAAAAGTCAACATCGCACAAAATAAGTGATAGCGGTAGATGCTCCCTGGCTAAACGCCGCCACTCTTGTTCTAGGTATTCATCAAATCGCCTGCGGTTAGCCAACTGAGTTAAACCATCTAAAGTTGCTAAACGCTTTAACTCTTGATTAGCTGCCTCTAGCTGTTGATAAAGTTCTGCTTGTTGGATAGCAATTCCCACCTGAGTCACCAGTTGTTTGAGCAACTCGATTTCCCAGTGCTGCCATTGCCTTGGTTGGGCACAATGTTGGGCAACCAGCAATCCCCACAGTTGCTCTCCTTGTAAAATCGGGACTACCAAGTTTGCTCTGACCTGAAACTGAGCTAGGAAATTGACATAACACTCTTGCAAGCCTGCTGTGTAGATATCGTCCACTGCCTGGATGCGACCTTGTCTGTAGGGTTGCACGCACATTTCTTGTGTCAAGCAGACATCCAGGATTGTTTGTCCCAGCATCGGCATCCATCCTTCACCCAGAGATTCAACAATTACAATCCCACTTCCATCTGATTCAAAGCGATAAATGATTACTCGGTCGGTTTGAAGAAATTGCCGAACTTCGAGCACGGTAGTATTGAGAATGTCCGTAAGTTTTAGAGACTTACGGATGCGTGATTGTATTGCCCCCATTAACCGTTCTCTGAGAAACTGCTGATGTAAGGCAATTTCTACCTCTTGGCGCTCTGTAATATCCCGCACAATGGAGAGGACTGTAGGCTGTCCGTTTAACTCGAACAGGTGAGCATTAACCTCAGCCGGAACTCTACAACCGTTTTTAGTGAGCATCTCCAGCTCAAACAGATGATGTTTTTTAGCAAAAAGCTTCTCTAGAATGGCAGGCATCTCTCTTACTTGTTTGGGGGCATAGGTGTCTAAGGGAGATAATTGCAAGAGTTCTTCTCTGGTATAGCCTAAAATTTTGCAAGCAACGTCATTGACTGTAGTGTATCGGGAGGGTATCCCAGCTTCGGTAAAGCCATAAACTAAGATGGCATCGTTCCCGCTGTTAAAAAGTTGACGGTAGCGCTCCTCACTCTGTCGCAAGGACTCTTCAGTTCGCTTGTGTTCGGTGATATCAATGTATGCGATCGCAACTCCGTAATTTTCCAAGGGAATGGGGACAGCCGACACACTGATCCAGGTCATCTCCTGACCGGGTTTTACAATCCCCATTTCGACATTTTCAATAACTTGATTTTCTTTTAATGCTCTAACACTAGCGTACTCATCCACTGGCATTAGCGTGCCATCCGGTCGAACAATTTGCCATTGTGCGGCATCGTAGGTTCTTTGGATTTGTTCTTCAATTGAAATTCCTAAAATTTTCTCGGAAGCTAGATTGGCTTCAATAATTTTGCCTGTTTCATCGGTAATGGAAATACCGATCGGGACGGTTTCAAATAAGATTCTGTATTTTTCAGAGCTTTCTCTGGGAGCTGCCTCTGCCTGTTTGCAACTGCTAATATGTTGTCCACTGATAGTTTTTAGGGCTTCTTTTTGCTGTTTAATCGTTGTTTCTGTGGGGTAAATTACCCTCAAAGCTTCCCAAACTAAAAAGATTTCTGGATGGGTATCAGTGTTTGGTACTAATGCCGCGATCGCTTTTACCGAAAGTACTTTGCCGTCTTTACAAATAACCCGGTAGTTAAAGTTAGTTGTGGTTGTTGATTGAATAGGAGTTATATTTGTACAGCTGTCAGCGTTCGCGATCGCCTTTTTGAGTCTTCTTCGATCTTCGGGATGAACCAGACTAAAAATTGACCGCTCAATAAGTTCCTCAACCCCATAACCTAGCTGAGTTGCACCAAACTTACTAACAGAAAGAATCACCCCAGTCAAGTCAACAATGAAGTACATCGACGGAAGACTTTCGTATAAAGCGCGATATGGCATTAGCTTTCCCCGGTATTTCGTAGAGCTTTTTCTGCCTTGCTAGGCTTGACCTGCTGGCTGGGAAAGTGAATATCCTATTTATTTTACGTATTACACTTTTTTATTAAAATTATTTACTTATAGTTTATAAATTTCTATACAAAAAGGGTTAAAGTCATTCACTGGCTTGAGGAACAACAGAGCATAGCGTTAGAGCCAGTAGTTTTCTTGACGAACTGCTAACTACGAACTCCCTACCCTGTAGATTTTACGGAAGATTTCTCCCTAAAACCTTGTTGCGATCGGGGTAATTACGGATGAAAGGGAGCTGGTGATGTGATTTTCTCAAAGTAGTGTCAGACCTATAGATAGGCAGAGGGGGATAGGGCAAGGCTGATTCACTTTCCCGAAGTTCGCCCGGAACTTAAGTTCCAGGCTAATAGCTCAAGTCCACTGACATCTTGCACCAGTTGCAATAATCAGTTTGACCCCTCTCCCCTAACTAAAAGGAGAGGGGAGTAAGATTTCCGGCTCCTCCTTCCCTTCAAGGGGAAGAGGGCTGGGGGGTTAGGTTTTTCGATTTGTTCAGAATGGTGCAAGATGTCAATTTCAACCGACTTTAGCTACTCGCTAGTCCCTGAGGCAATAAGTAAATAATGAAACGATTAATTGAAAGAAACATCGCATCTAGTGGACTAGGGTTGGCATTACTGCTTTTGGTCAGCGTGGGAGGGGCTTCCTATCAAAGCATCACTCGATTGCGTCTAGCTGAGAAACGGGTAAAACAGACCTACGTCGTTCTAGAAAAACTCGATAGTGTCATTTCTGGACTGAAGGATGCGGAAGGAGGGCGACGAGGATACATGGCTACAGGCGATCAAACCTTCCTGACAACTTATAAATTTGGGGTACGAGCCATTGACCAGGAAATCACAAACCTCGCCTCATTAACATCTGACAATCCTCGACAACAGCTGCG
>DATNQT010000505.1:0-10831 GCA_036703885.1 Candidatus Sericytochromatia bacterium | reverse complement strand
TATCGGCAACTCCACGGAAAGACTTCAGCTATCCACAATGTTTGTATAAATCGTGAACCTATAACAGTTAATGAAAGAGCGCTATTCTCAATTGCTATCCAAGCTGGTGCTCAAGAATACAAATTTGGCGCATTTGCTCCTGCTGTTGCTGAAGTCGAACGCAAGTGGCTAGTTCAAGAAATTAAAGACTGGTTAGGAATTAAGACGGATGCTGATGTAGTAAAAGGGCATGACTCACGCAGAACCTATTAGAATGAAGAGCCGTTAGCCTGATACCAATTTTCGTTTACGCTTAAACATTAAGTTTTGAAAACAAAATTATCATGAATAGATAATTTGGAGTTGATAAATCCATAAATACTCAACTACTAACAAATAAGTGGAGGTTTGACAGATGAGAGATTGGACGGCTTGGATTCCTTCCCCTACAGCCTGGATGAGTGCTGTTCTGCTAATTTTGCTTTTTCGGGGGATTTCAGTTGTCATTAGAATCATTTTTCAAATGGGCGACTCCTTGATGGCAGTTTCACCGAAGTTGAGAATCTTGTTGTATTTTGCAGCTTTACTGTCGCCTATCTTAATGATTACGATCGCTCACCATTTGCTGCAAATCGTTCTAGAGCGTTATTTTCCCAATACGCGATCGCCGGAAATCAGTAGCAATCTGGGGCTACTTCCTACTTTAATGAGTTGGTGGGAGGGGTTCTATGGCTGGATGGCGATCGCTCTAGCAATCGTAGTAAGCGGCATGATTCAGATTATCTCCTCACCATCGTTTAACTCCCTCTACGATATGCTTGCCTGGTGGGATGAACTGAGAGATTTATTCACACTCCCTACGCTTTATCGAGTGATTACCGCTGCTTACCTTTACCAGTTTGAATATTTAGTTCGGCATCATCTGATGGCTGTCGGTTCTGGTACTCACTCTGAGGGGGAGTAGGGAAATTGTAAAAAGTTTGTCGAGGACTCATCAATAAAATCAAGTAGACCAATAGCCTACTTGATTTTTAATAAAACTTGCTGTCAATAAAAGATGTAAATTGCAGAGTCTTGAGTGAGTGTATGAAAGTTAACTGGTATCGGAAACACAAAATTTGCGTAGTCGGTGCGATCGCTTTATCTCTTTGCCAGGGAATTCTTAGTTTTCCTGCTGATGAGTAGTATGCAACAGCAGGAATATCATCACATTGTAAATAATATTAGGTCGGCAATAGGGGTACTTGAACTCGATAAAAGCTCACAGCTTTATCGAGATGCATTATCAATCTGCAACTATCTCGAAAATCCTGTTTTTCGGATTGCCGTCTTCGGTCCATTTAATTACGGCAAATCAACGCTGCTTAATGCGTTGTTGGGAAAGCGGACTCTACCCATCGATCTGATTCCTACAACAGGTGCTGCTATTACCATTAAATACGGCGAAGTTCCCTACACCCGAATAAAGCTGTTGGATGGTAGAGAAATTGGGGAATGGGGAACTGATATTCTCAAACAGTTTGCTATTTTAGACGACCAACGGCAGATGCGGAGTGATGTTGCTTCCGTACAAGTATTGTGTCCTCATCCTTTCTTGAAAACGGGTGTAGAATTATTGGATTTGCCGGGAACTAATGACAGGGAAGCGCAGGATGCTTTAGTGCGCGACCAACTTTTAACGGCAGACTTGGTAATTCAGGTATTAGATGCTCGGAAGTTAATGACATTAGGTGAGCGAGAAAATCTAAGAGATTGGCTGATTGATCGAGGTATTAAAACAGTTGTCTTTGTTGTTAATTTCCTAAATCTGTTAGAGCCTGAAGACCAAAAGCAAGTCTACAATCGACTACTTTTTGTAGCAGAAAATTTTCGCTCAGAGTTACCGAGTAATATTAGTAATTTGTATAGAGTTGATGCTTTACCTGCTTTAAGAGCAAGATTAAAAGGCGATGGTGCAGCAGTGCAGACGACGGGACTTCCTATGTTTGAATCCGCTTTGCAAAGTATTGTGGCGGTTCAACAAGAGAAGCTAGAGGTTCGTTTTCCTCGTGTGGAGGCGATCGCTTCTCAGGTTAAGAATGGCTTGCAAGTGAAAGCACAAGCGATCGCTACTGAAATAAAAGCTGTTGAAACTAAGCGCAAGGCAAAGAGTGAGATTAGACAAAAGGCACAGAAACTCATTCAAAAAGGCTTCTCTGCTAGCATTTCTGACTTCCAAAGTTGGCTGTACCTGCCAAAACTTTTAAACCGCTATCAATCTGAAGTGGCGTTAAGGCTAGAACAAGGGACATTTAGTACCTGGGAACGAGGAGTGTTTAAAGACGCGATCACACAATATCAACAAACGATCGTGAAATGGGTACATCAAGCCTGTGAATTTTTTGAATGCACTCAGCCTGCCGATTTATATATTTCATTTCCTGATCAACCACAAGTATTAATACCTGAGCAAATTCAGCAACCAACTAATTCCAAACAGTCTGGAGATGTTGCTCCAGTTGCACTCACCTCTGGGTTAGGTTGGCTTTTAGGCGGCCCTGTCGGTGCAGCAGTAGTTGGTGGTGCTACTTATCTGTTGAATCAAATTAATCAAATTACAGACTCAGAACAACCCGAAGCACCAGCCTACGATCCAGAACAGCTAAAACAAGCTTACACTGATGCCGCTTCAGACTATCTAACTCGCTTTAGCACTCAAGCTTTCTCGACACTGCGCGATTATGAGGAAGCCGCCGGGAAGAGTATTAATTCTCAATTAACTGAAGAGCCATTAAAATTGACAACACAGCATCATCAGTTGCAGTTATTGCAAGCTTTGTTGGATAATCTGAATCAAGAATTAGAATCTCTCCGAGGGAGATTAGGTGTTTAATTGATAAAATACCGGACTACTAAAGTCTCGGCTACACGAACACTCGTCTGCTACTGAGCCTGAACATGAAAGATTTAGACGTATGGAAGACTCGGAGGACAAGTTTCGCGCTCTTGAACTAGATGACGAAATACAGAAGCTTAAACAAAAACTGCGAAATCCTAATTTTCGCAGCGAAACCGATAATAATCATACTAAATCAAAAAGTAATCAAGAATCTAGCACTCGAATAAATGAGAGAAGGATGCGTTTCTATGCAATCCTTGGACTAAAGCCTGATGCTTCAATCAAGGAAGTAAAACTAGCCTACAAGAATTTAGTAAAAAAATGCCATCCAGACCTTTTTTGTCACAATCCTCAACTTCAACAAAAGGCTCAGGAGATACTGATGAAAATTAATGAAGCTTATGCCGAACTAATTGAAAGATAGCTGAGAGTGACATTTTGAGGGCAAAATGTGGGCACTCTGAATAGAGTGATAATAGCTGATTAATATCGATATGAAGCGTTTTCTCTTAGTTTCCCTTTCGTTTAGTGCGATCGCTTTCTTACTGTTTGACTTTCAAGGATTGGCAGCCGTCTTCAAAACCTCTAGACGACTCTCAGGTTTCTCCCCAGATAGCCGTCATTATATTTATCTAGAAAGTTCACGAAATTCCGTAACAGAAGTACCATTGGCACAAATCCAAATCGTGAATGTAGCAAACAACTCCTGCGAACCCAATGGTTGCCTAAAAACTGAATACACTCGCTCCTCCTCAAATCTAAGCAATCAAGCAGCTGAAGATGACTTACTTCGTAGAACTTTACCCCTTAGACAAAGTTTAGGGCTGACTCGACTAAAAGTCGGACTCCCTCTACCCATTATTTCTCGTACAACTAAACCCGATAGAAGTGAAACAGTTCAAGTTCGATTGAGTAATCAAAAAGAGCCGTTACAGATTCGTTTAGAGCAAAAGTATATTCCATCAATTTTGTCACCACGCGGTTCTTCTGATATCGAGCGTGCCTCCATGCGCCTTGTGATTAATAGCAAGATTGGTAAAATGACTATCGGCGATCTAAACAATTACCGTGAGGCAGTGAAAAAGTATTCGATTAGAGAAGTACGCCTATCCCCAGATGGACGTAAAGGTGTTGTTCTGATTGATATGACGCAACCTACTTATGAGGGGGTGTTGCAAACAACTTTTGTGCAAAGCTTCCCGATTCAATACTGATTTGACTTTAGAAAGCGATCGCATCATTGGCATCGAATCGTCACTCTTGCGTCACATCGGGTCGATACCTTAATTGGGAAGTAGACGTAAGTCGGCTTCTCTGTCCAAACAATTAAAGCTAACGATGCTCTCTTAGTTAAAGGCAAGAGGGCATTTTTCTGGCTGACAGCAGCTTTCAAATACCAACCCAGCTTCAACAGCTCTGCAAAACTTCCCCTACTTCCTCACTCAGCCCTCAGTTCACAGTGAGCGTTCGACTGAGCGCTCACGCCGAAGTCTTGTCGAACTGCACTCAGCCCTCAGCACTTTCTAAAGATACCGCATCAATACTGCCTCTAGCTGGGCAATGCCAATCGGCTTGCTGAGGTAGTCATCAGCACCTGCATCAAGACAACGTTCGCGATCGCCTGCCATTGCCATTGCCGTCACCATCACCACCTTCAGATTCTTCATATCAGCTTCCCGGCGTAGTGCTGCTAATAAATCGAACCCCGTATAATGCTCTTCTAACTGCACATCCATCAAAATCAAGCTGGGTTTAAAGTTTCGTACCGAGTCCAAAAAGTTTGTGCTATCCATTAAATGCTCGACGCGGTAACCAATCACCTGTAAATAGTCTTTCAGGAGCATAGCGCTGCGCTGATCGTTTTCAACCAGGAGAATGCGAGAGTTTCCCCCTAAAATACAGCATTGACCCTCACAATCCCCTAACTCTTGAGGCGATGACGACAGGAACAAGTCTTCTGAGGGACAATCAGGCAGACACAGAGTAAATTGACTACCTTGACCCAGCGTTGACTTTACGCTCACATCTCCACCGTGCAACTTAGCCAAACTGCGAGTAAGAGCCAACCCCAAACCCGTTCCAGGAAACCGACGATTTAAACCACTATCGAGCTGGCGAAATGGCTCGAACAATAGGGGCAGCTTGTCAGCCGCAATACCAATTCCCGTATCCTCCACCGTAAAGGAAATGCCCTCTTGGGTTTTGCGAACAATTAACGAAACCTCTCCAGCAAGGGTAAACTTAACAGCATTCGACAACAGGTTTAGCAACATCTGCTTGCATCTGCGCTCATCAGCAATACAGATACGCACTGGCGGGGCGATGTCTAAAGTGATTTTTAGTCCTCGGTCGTTAGCTTGTTCCCGCACCATCACCAAGCAGTACTCGCACAACTCCTTAATATCTAAAGGCACAAAACACAGTTGCTCTTTACCCGCTTCCACCTTTGAGAGGTCGAGAATATCGTTAATGAGCGATAGCAGATGTTCCCCACTGCTCTGAATACAACTGATGTACTCTTTCTGCTTGTCATTGAGAGTACCAAAGATTTCTTGTCGCATTAGTTGGGAGAGTCCCAATACTGCATTGAGGGGTGTCCTGAGTTCGTGACTCATCGTTGCCAAAAACTCCGACTTGGCTCGACTCCCAGCTTCCGCTTCCTCTTTGGCTTGCAGAAGCTGTGTTTCCGTTGCTTTGCGATCGCCAATATCGTAAATTGCCGCTTGCAAAACTTTTCGATTTCCCAACTCAATCAGCGTTAGAGTCACCTCGGCGGGGAAATCTTCACCACTTCGTTTGCGGTAAATCCAATCAAAGCGGCAACTCTCCTCTGCAATAGCAATACTAATATACTCCTTGGCAAGCGAAAGAGAATCTTCACCATTTGGCTGTACTGGAGGTGAAAAGCCGACCGCAGCTTTAGTAAGTAGGTGAGAAGGACGCGGCAATGGGTCAAGTTTTATAGAAATATCTGCATCTCCCCATATCTCCCTGTCTTCGTGGCTCCGTGTCTTCTTCTCCTCTGCTTCTATGCCACAAAGCTGCTCTAGCTGGGTGAAGCCAAACATCCCTAAGGCAGCACTATTGGCATCAAAAATTCCGTTTTCATCCAGTAGCATTACTGCCACGCTGGTTGATTCGTAAAGCGTCCGAAACTTTGCTTCCGATTCTCGCAGTGATTGTGACCTTTGCTGCCGCTCGATCGCATACCGTATCGATCGAACCAACAGCCGACCGTTTGTCTCACCTTTTACGAGATAATCCTGCGCTCCTTTTTGTAACATTTGAAAAGCGATCGCTTCATCACTGCAGCTACTAAGTACCACAACCGGAATATCCGGCGATGCCAGAAGTACTTGCGTCACCCTCTCTAATCCGCCATCGTCAGGAAGTGACCAATCTAACAGAATTACTGATATTGAGCTTTTCGCGCCTAGGCAAGTAAGAGCTTCTGCCAGCTTCGTAACGCGAATCAGTTGAAACTGAAGCGCCTCAACTTCCCCTAGCATTTCTTGCACCAGACAGGCTTCTGCGGAGTTATCCTCCACCAGCAAGATTTTGATGGTTTCCTTTAGCATACCCAGGCTCAATGTTGAGACTGCACCTCTATATATATAGATAAGATCAAATGCTAGCGTAGCGGACGCAACGCTCTTCGAGTAAGCAGGAAATTAAATCGAGAGTAATCTTGAGAAGCCCATGCTGTACCTATACTTAGGTCAGCGCTGGGAGTATATCACTTAGAATACACTGCCGCGCTGTTTTGGCGATCGTCCTTCAGGGGGCAGTCGAGCCAAAGCCCAATTCTAGAGAGTCAGAGGAGCCTTGGATTCCATCTTTATAGGTTTATCGGCGATCCCCAACCTCTTTGCTCCTGAATTTTAAAATTTGAAAAACTGTATTCTAACAGTCGGTCTTCAATAAAGTTGCCGAGGGAGACAAGATTAAGCTCTGAAGATCAGTACCTGAGTCGAGACGAGAGTTTAAGTTCGAGTAGTAACTGAGCCTCCCCTCCACTTTACTTTAAGTTTTTAAACTTTGTGCTTTGAATAACAGCTTGGCTTAACTCAATCGCCTATCATGTCGTACAGGTGGATGGCTTCAGCTTAATTGTTTTTAAAGATTAGCTGGGTTTGACCAACAATTCGGCTTGTTTTTCCTGGAAAATCCGGTTTCAAGGTGACAAAACAAAGCTGGGGATCGCCCGTTCTGACTTACTTCTAGAGATAGATGAGAGAAAGCTCAATAACGATTTACATTTAGAGAGTTCCTGCTTTGACTTGCCAATTATAAGGTTTACAACTTGCTCAACCCCATCCCATTGTCTGAACTCGGTATCAACAATTACGCCAAGAATGCTTTGGGGATAATGGCAGTTCTTAAAACCTTAGCCAACCTTTCTAATTAACTACCTTTTTAAAATCAGGAGATAACAAAATATGCGGGCTAACTCTTGTCCTTGTTGTGGTAGTGCCTTATTGCGCCATGCGCGACGTAAAGGTGTCTATTGGTTTTGTACCTCCTGCCACCAGGAAATGATGCCCCTTGTTTCGGGTCAGCTACCCATCTGTGTCGAAACCAAAACGCCGCGAACGCGAACGTTACAGTCAGTAAAGTCGTAGAAGGTTTTTCCCTGGACTGTTGAGCTTAATGCTGCCTGGATTCAGTAGTGCTGAGTAGATTGGAAGAAAATTCATAGAAAGCACTCAGCACTACCTCAATGAAGAGAGAGAACGAAATCGACCCTGATAAGATCGGGTGAATCCAGGGTTGATGAGAGACATTTAGAATGCTCGCCGCATTGCTCTACGGTCAAGAAGACTTACGTTTAGAAGATGTTGCCTCACCGACAGCTGCTGTTGGTGAGGTTGTTATTAAGGTACAGACAGCAACGACCTGTGGCACAGACCTGAAAGTATGGCGTCGCGGCGGTCATGCCAGAATGCTGCAACCTCCAACTTTGTTCGGTCACGAAGGAGTTGGGGAGATTGTGTCGTTAGGAGAAGGAGTCACGGGTTGGACTATAGGCGATCGCGTAGTTGCCAATAATTCTGCCCCTTGTATGACCTGTTTCTTCTGCCAGCGTCGCGAATATTCCCTCTGCCCAAATTTAACGTTCAACAACGGTACGTTCGCCGAGTATCTGAAAATTCCCGCCCCCATTGTGCAACACAACCTGTTGCCCGTACCCCCAGAGTTACCCAATGCCCTAGCTTCGCTAACAGAACCGCTAGCCTGCGTACTGCATGGGGTAGCCTCTTCTAACGTTCAACCTGGTGACCGGGTGGTCGTCATAGGTGATGGGGCAATTGGACTAATGTTCGTTGCGGTGCTAGCGCATCAGTCAGCCAAGAGAGCAGGGGGAGAAGAGAGGCAGGGGGAGAAGTCTTGTTTTGGCGATATCCCAGGACAAGGAATCTCATTCCCTGCCCTCTCTGCCCTTCCTCTTCAATCACCCACCGAAGTTTTTCTATTTGGAGGGAATCAAGGACGGCTGCAAATTGGGGAGCAACTGGGGGCATCTCGGACGTTTAATTACCATCACTTGAGCGATCTACCCAGCGTGGTGCGAGACTTAACAGAAGGATGGGGGGCAGATGTTGTGATTGAAGCAACAGGTGTTCCTGCGGTTTGGGAAAGTGCGATCGCCTGTGGTCGTCCCGGTGCCACCATTAACTTATTTGGCGGTTGTCCGCGAGACACCACCATTACCGTTAGTACCGAACAACTGCATTACAATGCACTCACCCTCAAAGGTGTTTTTCACAACACGCCAGTCTATGTGCGTGAGGCCCTTTCCCTGTTGGCTAGTCGAACCATACCCTTTGAACTACTAATTAGCGACCACAGAACCCTGAAAGATTTAGAGCAGGCGTTCCAAGACATGAAGAATCGTCAAGCCATTAAGGTTGCTATTGAACCAGGGACTTGAAGAGTTTTGCATCTCAGGCTTTGATGGAGTTCTTAGTCACTTTCCAAGGGTAGTTAGCAATCGGTCATGAGTTACTGCTTCAATTCAAAAATCAAACTTCAAACTTCAAAATTTTCTTGGTGGTCAGTTCTGTCACTGAGTATTTTATTAGTGACGGCAAATCGAGCAAACGCCCTACCCGGTCAGAGTGCCGATACAGTTGTAGCTTGGATTAATGCTCACCCAACCCTTCGACCTGGTATTGGTGAGGGTCTACTGGTGCGTAAGGTCAATACGGCGGCTCAACGGTTTACCTTTCAGGCCAGTATACTTCCTCCGGGTCAGATAGGTTTTCCCATAGACCGAGCCACTATTCGCAGCGAACGTATGTCCTTCTATGACAAGGTGAATGGCGTAACGCCCGATCGCCTTAAGGAATCTTTACGAGTCATCTATGGTCCAGGAATTTATCAAGATTATAATCGCGCGCAACTCGTGTATTCCTATCCCTCTCCAGAAACCGTAGATTTAGCGCGGCGACAAAAGCTGCCTCTATTGGCAGCACAGCAGGGAGAATTGCTCCTAGGAGAACGCTACGCCTATTGGATGGAGGTTACAAAAACCGATAGTGGGAAGGCTTTCAACGGACAATTAACGATTTTCCTAAAAGAGGATTTAGACAAGATCCAAACACAACTGCGCTCACGCTAGTTTTTTGTCATTAGTCATTAGTTCTTTCTCCTAAGTCCGTAAACTAATGACCAATGACTAATCAATAAAAATTCTTCTCCCCACTCCCTACTCCCCACTCCCCACTCCCTATTTTCAAAACAGGTTCTATATTGCTTCTTCTTGAGATTGCTGCTAGATAGCAATTGTCAACAGCCGTAATAGTGTGCTATAAATGGAGTCTTTGAGACCTTATCGGTGGAGTAATCAGACAGAATGAAACAAGTGGGAACTCATCTGGTCGTTGACGCATGGGAAGCGCCGGAAGACCTTCTTAACGATCCTGAAGGAATTCGCCGCGCTTTGATTGATGCGATTTCAGCTGGAGAAGCAACCCTTATAGATATGTGCGTACACCAGTTTAGTCCCCACGGAGTCACGGCGACGGCAACGCTGGCAGAATCTCATATCGCCATACATACTTGGCCTGAGTATGGATATTTTGCTGCCGATCTATTCTTTTGTGGTCGTGGCAAGCCTGAGGAGGCAATGAAACTTTTGCAAACGGCACTTCAAGCTAAACGAGTCAGGTTAAGAGAAATCCCCCGTGGCTTCGATCAAACCTCTGAAATTAACGAGCGAATGGCAGAGCCAGTTTACCAGACTATTGCGTAAGCTGTATTTTCGCGATCGAAATAATTCAGCATATAGAGGGCAAGGTTTCGTTTACCTTGCCCTTTCTAATTAAATACTTATGCTCTTTAGTTTACAGCCAATAATAGATGAGCCTTATGTGTCAATCTCAACAAGGGCTTGACTCACTATTGATATGCTTGCTTATTAGACCTCTTGCAAAAGTCGATGTGCGCCCTCAGACTAAAGTCTGGGGCTATAAAAACTAAACCCGCCTGCGCGGGTTTGAGAAATAGTCTGCGGAGGCAGACTTTGTTTTTATAGCCGCGATTTTCAATCGCCAGGTATTTTTGCAAGAGGTCTATTGAACTACTCGATTACTAACTACTGACAATTTTTATCCAACCTCTGTTAGTGAATCAAGCATTTACTGGACAACACCCAGCAAAGCTTGAGGTTCAGTTGTCGGTAGCTGCGGTGCCGCAAAAGTGCTAGAGTACGCGCCAGCTTCTCGCTGCTGTGCTACTACAGGCAATGCATTGCGAACCTGAGCAGCAACTGCAACTGTCTTCACGTCATAAGTTTGCATGGCTAGCTTAGGATACAAACCAATCCCAATAATCGGCACTAACAGGCAAGCGGTGATGAAGATTTCACGAGGTTTGGCATCTGCCATGTATTTCTCAAGAACTAGCTCGGAATTGCCTTTTCCATAAAATACTTTGCGTAGCATTGAGAGTAGATAAATTGGGGTAAGAATT